>NZ_JAMYKV010000013.1:0-135514 GCF_040317535.1 Mesorhizobium sp. M1409 | reverse complement strand
GGGGGAGATCGGCCCTAGTCGCCGATTTCGCTAGTTGCCGGCGAAGGGGTGTTTGATGGGACACGATCTTGTTCCGCAACGACACCGCCGGAATGCAAAATCCATGCGTCGCGTTATGACCGATGCGGAGTTGAAACTTTGGAATGAGTTGCGCGCTCATCGGCTGATGGGAATGAGCTTTCGGCGGCAGGTGCCGATTGGACCTTACATCGTCGACTTTGCTTGCTCAGCCTATCATCTCGTTGTCGAGGTCGACGGTAGCCAACATGCGGATAGCGAAAATCTACAACATGACGAGACACGCAGCGCATATTTGAAGAGCAGCGGCTGGACCATCCTGCGCTTCTGGAACGACGACGTCATTCGCGATATCGACAATGTCTGCCAGCACATCGTTATCGAGGCTGGCCTGGCCGGCGCTGAAAAGCCAGTACCCGAACCAGCAAGGGAGTCCGTTTCATGATCGACCATCTCGGCATCACCGTTGCCGATTTCGCCGCTTCGAAGGGTTTCTACGACAAGGCGATGGCGCCCCTTGGTGCCGCGCTGCTGTACATGGTGCCGCTGGAATACACCGGCGGCGCCAAGGTCGGTGGCTATGGCCGCGACCGGCCGGTGTTCTGGCTGAGTACCAGCAAGGACAAACCCAATGACCACCAGCACGTCGCCTTCACCGCGCGCAGCCGCGCCGAGGTCGATGCCTTCCATGCCGCGGCCCTTGCCGCCGGCGGCAAGGACAATGGCGGCCCGGGCCTGCGTCCGCACTATCATCCGAGCTACTACGCCGCTTTCGTCTTCGATCCCGACGGCAACAATGTCGAGGCCGTCTGCCATGCCCCGGAGTGAGCGGCGATGAGCCTCGACAACCGGCCGATCTATACCGGCGGCTGCCAGTGCGGCGCGGTGCGCTTTCGCGTCGAAGGCGCGTTGGGGGACGCGTCGATCTGCCATTGCCGCATGTGCCAGAAGGCGTTCGGCTCGTTCTACGCGCCGCTTGTTTCAGTGCGCGAGGCGAAGCTCGACTGGACGCGTGGCGAGCCGAAATATTTTCGCTCATCCAACCATGTCGATCGTGGTTTTTGTGGCAATTGCGGCACGCCGCTGACCTTCACCGCGCCGGATGGTGTCGGGCTGGCGATCGGTGCGTTCGACAATCCGGCGGAGATCGCGCCGCTGATCCAGTGGGGCACGGAGGCAAAGCTGCCCTATGTCGATACGATCCCGCAATTGCCGGGCGAGGAGACCATGGCCGACATGTCGTCGGCCCCCTACCTGGCCGATCTCGTCTCCTATCAGCATCCAGACCACGACACCGAACAATGGCCGCCAGAGGAAAAGCCATGACCGAGACAGTTAGAACCGGTGGCTGCCAATGCGGCGCCGTGCGTTTCCGCATTCATGGGGCGCTCGGCCGCCCCTCCATCTGCCATTGCCGCATGTGCCAGAAGCAATTCGGCTCGTTTTTCGGTGCGCTGGTGACGGTGCCCAGGGATGGCGTCGAGTGGACCCATGAAGAGCCGAGCTATTTCCAATCGTCGGTCAACATCGATCGTGGTTTCTGCGCCAGATGCGGGACGCCGCTGACCTATCGGCAGCCCGGCGGACTTGAGATCGCCATCGGCGCCTTCGACGACCGTTCCGATCTCGCCCCGCAGATCCAAATCAATTACGCAGCGCGGCTGCCCTGGGTGGAGACGATCTTCGATCAGCCCGTTCATCAGGACCCCGACTACTACGCGAGGCAGGAGCAGATCATCTCCTTCCAGCATCCCGACCATGAAACAGCGGACTGGCCGACCAAAGGTTTGCAACTATGAGCAGTCAATTGCGTACGCTCTACCCCGAGATCGAGGCGTTCGATTCCGGCATGCTCGATGTCGGCGACGGCCATCAGGTCTACTGGGAGCGTTCCGGCACCAAGGGCGCCAAGCCGGCCGTGTTCCTGCATGGCGGGCCAGGTGGCACCATCTCGCCAAAACATCGGCGGCTGTTTGACCCGAAGCTTTACGACGTCATCCTGTTCGACCAGCGCGGCTGCGGAAAATCGACGCCCAACGCCTCGCTCGAAGCCAACACGACATGGCATCTGGTCGCCGATATCGAACGTTTGCGCGAAATGGTCGGCTTCGACAAATGGCTGGTGTTCGGCGGCTCCTGGGGCTCCACGCTTGCGCTCGCCTATGCCGAGACGCACCCCGAACGCGTCAGCGAACTGGTGGTGCGCGGCATCTACACACTGACGCGCGCCGAACTCGAATGGTACTACCAGTTCGGCGTTTCGGAGATGTTCCCGGACAAATGGGAGCGTTTCCTGGCGCCGATCCCCGAGGCCGAGCGCGGCGACATGATGGCCGCCTACCGCAAGCGGCTGGTCGGCAGCGATCGCAAGGCGCGGATCGAAGCCGCCCGCGCCTGGAGTCTGTGGGAAGGCGAAACCATCACGCTGTTGCCGGAGCCCGAAACCAGCGGTCCGTTTGGTGAAGACGACTATGCCGTCGCCTTCGCCCGCATCGAGAACCACTATTTCGTCCATGCCGGCTGGCTGGAGGAAGGTCAGCTGTTGCGCGATACGCACAAACTTGCGGATATTCCCGGCACCATCGTCCATGGCCGCTACGACATGCCGTGCCCGGCGCGCTATGCCTGGGCGCTGCACAAGGCCTGGCCGAAGGCGGATTTCCATCTGATCGAGGGCGCCGGTCATGCGTATTCGGAGCCGGGTATTTTGGATCAACTGATCCGGGCGACGGATCGGTTTGCGGGGAAGACATAGTCGATGCACGGCGATCCTTCACACCCCCCTCTGTCCTGCCGGACATCTCCCCCGCAAGGGGGGAGATTGGATGTCGCCTTCGCTTTCGCCAATCGCCGACATTGCAGGACCAGCACTGTCGTCAAAGCTGCCGATCTCCCCCCTTGCGGGGGAGATGGCCGGCAGGCCAGAGGGGGGTGCTCAAGCACCTTGCTGTCATGAAAAAGGAAAGACTGTTCCTCTTCGACACCACGTTGCGCGATGGCCAGCAGACGCCGGGCATCGACTTTTCCGTCGAGGACAAGATCGCCATCGCCAAACTGCTTGACGCCTTCGGCCTCGACTATGTCGAGGGCGGCTATCCCGGCGCCAACCCGACCGACACGGCCTTCTTCCAGGAGAAGCGCACGGCACGCGCCAAATTCGTCGCCTTCGGCATGACCAAGCGGGCAGGGGTATCGGCGTCCAACGATCCCGGCCTTGCATCACTGGTGCAGTCGAAATCGGACGCCATCTGCTTCGTCGCCAAGAGCTGGGACTACCATGTCCGCGTCGCGCTCGGCTGCACCAATGAGGAGAACCTCGACGCCATCAAGGCCTCCGTCGAGGCGGCGATCGCCGCCGGCAAGGAGACATTGGTCGACTGCGAGCATTTCTTCGACGGCTTCAAGGCCAATCCCGACTATGCACTGGCCTGTGCCAGGACCGCTTATGATGCCGGCGCGCGCTGGGTGGTGCTGTGCGACACCAATGGCGGCACGCAGCCGTCGGAAGTCCGCGCCATTGTCGAGAGCGTCATCGCCTTCGGTATGTCAGGCGATCATCTCGGCATCCATGCCCATGACGACACTGGCCAGGCCGTGGCCAATTCGCTGGCCGCGGTCGAGGCCGGCGTGCGCCAGATACAGGGCACGCTCAACGGTATCGGCGAGCGCTGCGGCAACGCCAACCTGATCTCGATCATGCCGACGCTGGCTCTGAAGCCGGCTTTTGCCGATCGTTTCGAGACGGGCATTTCGACTGAGGCGCTGACCGGTATTTCGCGCCTGTCGCGCGCCTTTGATGAACTCTTGAACCGCGCCCCGGAAGCGCAGGCGCCCTATGTCGGCGCATCAGCCTTCGCGACCAAGGCCGGCATCCATGCTTCGGCGCTGGCCAAGGAGCCGGCGACCTATGAGCATGTGCCTCCGGAAACGGTCGGCAACCGCCGCCGCGTCATGGTTTCGGATCAGGGCGGCAAGGCCAATTTCCTCGCCGAGCTGAAGCGGCGCGGCATCGACGTGCCGAAGGACGATCACCGGCTCGACGCGCTGATATCAGTGGTCAAGGAACGCGAGGCCGAGGGCTATGCCTATGAGGGTGCCGACGCCAGCTTCGAGCTTCTGGCGCGCAAGATGCTGCACGGCCTGCCGGAGTTCTTCAACGTCACCTCGTTCCGCTGCATGGTCGAGCGCCGCTTCGACGCCAACGGCCAGTTGAAGACGGTGTCCGAAGCGATCGTGAAAGTGCTGGTCGACGGCGAGGAGAAGATGTCGGTGGCCGAGGGGCACGGCCCGGTCAACGCACTCGACATCGCGCTGCGCAAGGATCTTGGCAAATTCCAGGGCGAGATCGCCGATATGGAGCTTGCCGACTTCAAGGTGCGTATCCTCAATGGCGGCAGCGAGGCGATCACCCGCGTTCTGATCGAATCGCATGACGGCACCGGCGCGCGCTGGTGGACAGTCGGCGTTTCCGAAAACATCATCGACGCCTCGTTCCAGGCGCTGATGGATTCCATCGTCTACAAGCTGATGAAGAACCGCGAGATGGCCGGCCTTGTGGCGGCCGAATAGGGTTGAACCATCAGCGAAAGTCCATTGATCCATCAGAACTTTGCGATGGTCTTGGCAAGATGGCTGGGCCATAGCGTTGGGCCATGGCCACTGAAGCGATTACCCTGGACGCGGACTCGAAGGCACGGCGCGGCTTTTTGCTGGCGCTTGGCGCCTATCTCTTGTGGGGAATGCTGCCCTTCTACATGAAGGCCGTGGCGCATCTGCCGCTTGCTGAAGTGATAGCCCATCGCATCGTCTGGTCGGTGCCGATCGCCGCCGCCGTCCTGATCTGGGCTGGCCGCACGGCGGACTTCAAGGCGGCGTTGCGTTCGCCGCGCACCATCGCCATGGCCGCGCTGACGGCGGCGCTGATCTCGGTCAACTGGGGCATCTATGTCTGGGCGATCGCCGTCGACCGCACCGTCGAGACCGCGCTCGGCTATTACATCAACCCGCTGGTCAGCGTCGTCGTCGGCGCGCTGTTGCTGGGCGAGCGGCTCGACCGTCTGCAGATTGCGGCCGTGGTGCTGGCGGCCGTCGCCGTCGCCGTGCTGACCATCGAGGGCGGCAAGCTGCCCTGGGTGTCGCTGGCCTTGGCGTTTTCCTTCGCCGCCTACGGCTTCTTCCGCAAGACGCTGCCGATCGGCCCGAGCCAAGGGTTTCTGCTCGAAGTGCTTTTGCTGTCGGTGCCGGCCCTTGGCTACATCGTCTACCTGATCGCGACCGGACAGGACCACATCGTATCCAGTAGCGGTACCGATACGGCGCTGCTGATTGGCTGCGGTCCGGTCACGTCGGTGCCGCTCTTGCTGTTCGCCTTCGGCGCCAAGCTGCTGCGCCTCTCCACCATCGGCATCATGCAATACATCGCGCCGACCATGGTGTTCCTGATCGCCGTGCTGATCTTCGATGAGCCTTTCGGCACCACCCAGGCCGTCGCCTTTGCACTGATCTGGGCGGCACTGGCGGTGTATTCCTGGTCGATGTTGACGACAGCGCGCAAGGCTTCTGCCCGGTAAGGAGTTTCGATGTACTTGCTGCATATCGCCAACAAGAACTATTCCTCATGGTCGTTGCGGCCCTGGGTGTTGATGCGAGAGCTGGATATCCCATTCGAGGAGCGGCTGACGCCATTCCCGACCGGCTCGAGCTGGAGCCTCTATCGGTCGTTCTCGCCCAGCGGCCGGGTGCCGTGCCTGATCGACGACGGTTGGGCGGTCTGGGATTCGCTGGCGATCGCCGAATATCTCGCCGAGCGCCACCATGGTGTGTGGCCTGTCGAGGCCAAGGCACGCGCCTGGGCGCGTTCGGCCGCCGCCGAGATGCATTCGAGTTTCACCGCACTGCGTGGCGCCTGTCCGATGAGCTGCGGCCTGCGCGCGAAACCGTTTCCGATGTCCGATGCGCTGAAGCAGGACCTCTTTCGCCTCGGCGACCTCTGGAACGATGGCCTTGCTCGTTTCGGCGGGCCGTTTCTGGCCGGCGCTCATTTCACCGCCGTCGACGCTTTCTTTGCCCCGGTGGCGTTTCGCGCACAGTCCTATGGGCTCTCTTTCGACGGTGCGGCTACAGCCTATCCGGCGCAGTTGTTTGCCCTGCCGGCGATGCGCGAATGGTATGCGGCTGGCCTTGCCGAGACCTGGCGCGAGCCCGACCACGAAGCGGAAGTCGCCGCCGCCGGCACCATCATCGAGGATTTTCGCGCGGTTTGAGCGCTTACATCCGCCCGAGGCGCCGTACGAATAAATAGGTACCCGCCGCGATAACCATCGACACGCCCGACACCACCCAGAACCCCATCGGCGTGTTGACCAGGGGCAGCCCGCCGACATTCATGCCGAACAGGCCGGAGATGATGGTCATCGGCAACAGCACCGCCGTCATCACCGACAGCACATAAAGCAACTGGTTCGACTGCGTCGTCAGCTTGGCCATCAGCTCGTCCTGCAGCAGCCGGGCGCGCGCCTGCAACTGTTCGCCGTCATAGTGCAGCGTCTGCGCACGGTGCGACAGCCGCGCCGCCATGTCGTTGATTGTGTCAGGCAGGTCGTTGCGGTGCGAATGATCGAGATGGCGAAACAGATTGGTCAGCGTCGCCATTTGCCGGTGGATCACCACCAGGTGCCGCCGAGCATCGACGAGGGATTGCCGCTCATTGTGCCATGCGTCGCAGACGATGCGATCCTCGATGCCGTCGAGACTGTCGCCGATTGCCGCGAGTTCGGCCACCATGCCGTCGAACGATTGGCCGACGACCGCCTCGATCAACTCGGCCGGCGAGCGGAACTTGCGCGATCCGTTCTCGATCGCCTTGCGGATGTTGTCGACCGACTGCAGCGGCTGCTTGCGGGCGCCGATCAGCATGGTGTCGTTGAGGGCGAAGCGGAAATGGCCAAGCCCGCCTGCTTCCGCCGAATAGTCATGTCGCAGGTCCGGCAGGTCGCCGTAGAGCCAGTCATCCTCGAGGTCGATGTGACAGCCATGGGTGGCGGAGAGGAAAGCTTCGCGCACCGGCGCCGGCAAAGCCTGGTCGGCGCCGATCTCGTGGCGGGCGCGCATGTCGGAGAGCTGGTAGCTGCGCCATGTCCAGTGCGCGGCGGCTGCGTCCCTGGTTCGCACGCCCTCCGCGGTGAAGTGAAAGATGAAGAACAACCCGTGCTCGTCGGGCAGGTAAGGCGACAGGTCGGTGCCATCCGGGGCGAGAGCGATATCCATGGGCGCGGTGCCAGATGCAGGTTTCGAACATGGCGCCGCATGGCGGCCGCCTCACCCTTGATGTCTATCACGGGCGAACCCGGTTTCGTGTGACGGTTTCTTGACAGCCGATCACAGTCTGTCGATCACCCACGTCAATCCGGTGGTGACGCCTACGCCGCCATCGGATTGCGCCCTCTCAACGCTTCGGGCCGAACCCAGGGTAAGGGTTAGGCGAGCACGATTGCGGCCATATCCATCATGCCGACCTTGACCAGGGGACGAGCCGCTGGTGCTGGCGATCCCCGAAGATGATACGCTTGTCCAAATATCGGAGATTGGGCCGCATCACCTTGACGGCCGCATTTGGATCACGGTCGCGCGCCAGCCCGACGACACCAACCGCGGCCAATTCCTAGCGGCCTGCGCCAAAGCCGGCTTTCTGCCCGACATCGTCTATGAGACGGCGGACCCGCTGACCTCGCTCGGTCTGGTCAGCGCCGGTCTCGGCCTGGCGACGGTGGAGGCCAGTCTGCGTGCCGGCGCTCCGTCGCGGATAGTGTTTCGCGACCTGCCATGGTTCGAGCGCACGGTTTCCATCTATCTTGCCTGGCGTCGGTCTTTGTTAACCTGAGTGCGGAGCCCTAGCCTACTGCAGCTGCCTGCCGCAAGCCGGCGATCACCGCGCGGCGGTCAGGACGCCTGACGACAGTTCGGCGGTGTCGGCTTTTGTGCCGGTGATAGGAATTTTTTCTTGATTCCGTGACCTCAGCTATGGTACATATTCGTCCATGGTGCTGATTTGCGCCAGTGACCCGCCGCACAGGCGGGTTTTTCGTTTGATGCTCCGTCAGCCAATGCGCAGGCGAAGGCAGCGAAGGAACCCGTTAAGCCGAGTTCGTTGCCCTGGGCAGTAGGCAGTAGGGGTTGCCGTCCCCCGGCATTCACACTGCCTACCGCCCTATTCCCTACTGCCTCACATCTTGTCTATCACCGACTGCACGCCCTCGGTCGGGGCGTCGACGGAGGATCCAGCCACCATGATGGCGGCGACGATCGCTTCGGGGTCGTCGACGACCAGCGGCTTGACCCGTTGCGCGGTGTGGATGAAGCCCTCGGCGGCCATGTGATCGAGCAACGCCAGCATCGGATCCCAGAATCCGCCGACATTGCCGAAGACGATCGGCTTGCGATGATGGCCGAGCTGTGCCCAGGTCATGACCTCGACGATCTCCTCGACCGTGCCGATGCCACCCGGCAGCGCCACAAAGGCGTCGGATTTCTCGAACATCTTGTGCTTGCGCTCATGCATGTTGTCGGTGATCAAGACCTCGTCGAGCCGGCCAAGCGCGGTTTCGGTCGCTTCCTTGTTGATCAGGAAGCGCGGAATGATGCCCGTCACCTTGCCGCCAGCGCGCAAGGCGCCTTCGGCGACGGCGCCCATGATTCCTTTGGTGCCGCCGCCATAGATCAGCCGCAGGCCCGCTTTGGCAATCGAGCGCCCGAGCAGGTGTCCGGCCTTGATATAGATTTCATCGCGGCCCGGAGACGAGCCGCAATAGACGCAGACGGATCGAATCGTGTTCATGCCGATGATTGGTGATTGGGTCTGAAAGCTGGGTCAAGCCCCAAGGGTGAACAAGCCCGGGCTTTTTCTTGTCGGCTTTGGCAAAACAGGTTAGACCGGCGTTAGGTGGCTAAGGGGTAGGGAAATATGGCAATTAATCCATTGAAGGCGTTCCTGTTCGCGGCGGGTGGGACCGTTGCGGTCGCGGGAACCGCCTATGTATCGGGCGCACTCGACCCGTATCTTAATCCGACTCCGCCGGCGCAGGTGGCTGCCTTGACGCCGCCCGCGGCGCCGAAACCGGCTGATCCCGATACGGAAGCGCGGCTGCCTCAAGCTGAGGTCCCAGCCGCTCCCGCCGCGGTGCCCCAGGCCGCGGCACCGGCCGCACCGGCAACGGATGCGGCGGCTCCGGCAGCACCGGCTGCGGCCGGTCCGATCGCACCGTCCTTCGATGTCGTGCGCGTCGAGAGCAATGGCTCCATCGTTATCGCCGGCAATGCGGCGCCCAATTCAAAGGTCGAAATACTCAACGGCACGGCCGTGCTCGGTTCGACGGTCGCCGGCACCGATGGCGCCTTTGTTATTATTCTCGATGATCCGCTGAAGCCCGGCGACTATACGATCGCGCTGCGTGCGACGACCGGCGATGTCGTGACACCCTCGGTGCAGACCGCTGTCGTCTCGGTTCCCAAGGATACGGCCGGCCAGGTGCTTGCCATGGTCGAGGAGCCGGGCAAGCCGGCGGAACTGCTTACCGTTCCCGCGCCCGAGACAAAGCCAGCCGCACCGGCTGCCAGCGACCAGGCTGCCGCTCCTGCAGCCGAAGCGCCCGCAACCGCTGCTCCGGCACCAGCCGCACCGGCGCCAGCCGTGGTTGAAGCAGCACCGGCTCCAGCAGCGCCGGCGACGCCGCCCGCCGCAGCCGTGGCCGAACCCAAGATCGTCGTCGAGGCGGTCGAGATCGACGGCAACAAGATCTTTGTCGCCGGCCTCGCCGATCCGGGCCGCAAGGTGCGCGCCTATGCCAACGATATCCTGCTCGGTGACGCGCAGACATCACCGGACGGCCATTTCCTCGTCGAGGCGATGCGCGACATCCCGGTCGGCAGCTATACCATCCATGTCGACGGTCTCGATGCCGACGGCGTGAAAGTGGTGGCCCGCGCCGCCGTGCCATTCGAGCGCGAGCCGGGTGAATCGATCGCCGCCGTGGCGCCCGCGGAGCCCAAGCCTGCCGACCCGAAGCCGGCCGCGCCCGCTGTTGTCGCGGCTGCTCCGGCGGAGCCGGCACCGGCTCCTGCCGTGCCGGCAACCGAGGCGCCGGCCATTGCCGGGGCACCGGCTGAAACGGCACCGGCCACCGCGCCCGCCACTGAGGCTCCGGCCGTTGTGGCAGCGGCCCCACCGCCAGGCAATGTGCCCGAGACCGTTGCGCCCAAGCTCGAGCATGCCGACGGTGCTGTCATCATCCGCCGCAACGACACGCTGTGGCGGATTTCACGACGCGTCTATGGCCATGGCGTGCGCTTCTCGACCATCTACCTCGCCAACCAGGATCAGATCAGCGATCCTGATCGCATCTGGCCGGGGCAGGTGTTCAAGGTCCCGGAAAAGTCCAAGGAAGGCGAAGCCGCCGACCTCAAGGCGATGGGCGAGCAGGCAACGACAGCGCCGGCCAAGACCAATTAGAGTCCAAGGCCGTCCAAAGGTCGACGTCAGCTAGTTTGTTGAGCCGCTCAGGTGCAGTTTGAATCCGATCAAGTTCGGATCGCTCCGGTCGGGGCGTAGCTTCATGCTCGGAATCAAATAGTCGCCGCCATTCTGCCGGCGATAGGGGATGGGTTGCGTGGTCGCGAACGTCCTCATCCTCTCGCGCAGGCGCTCGGCAGTGGGCTCGAAGTCGGCTTCGCCGAAGCGGTCGACGCTATAGGCTACGAACGGCGGAAGGACGTCGTAGCCCGGGTAGTAGAGAATCCCGTGGTTGATCGGGAACAGCAGATCATCGATTGGTCCGTTGACGCCGCGAGGGGCATAGTGCTCCTCCCAGCCGCCGGCGGTCACGATCAACATTGCGCGCTTGCCCATCAAGGTTCCCTCGCCGTAGCGGTCGCCCCATCGTTTGTCACTATGTTCGCCCACACCGTAAGCGAAGCCGTAGGCAAAGACCCTGTCGACCCAGCCCTTGAGGATCGCCGGCATGGCAAACCACCAGAGCGGAAACTGGAGAATCAGGGCATCCGCCCACAGCAGCTTTGCGATCTCGGCCTTGACGTCCTCTGTCAGCGCGTCGGCCTCGAAAGACTTTTTGGAAGCCGCGGCAGGCATCAGCCGCGCATCAGACGCCAAAACCGGAAAGTCGGCCCGATCAACCGCTGATTTCCAACCTTGGGCATAAAGGTCCGTCACCCGCACTTCGTGGCCTTGTGCCTCAAGTTCTCTAATGGCGACGTCGCGGAGCGCGCCGTTGAGCGAGCGCGATTCGGGATGAGCGAAGACAAGTAGAATTTTCATGCGGGGACTCCTTGGATTGAAAAACTGGTCCCTTAGCTAGGCAATATCGACATAATCCGCTACGCATTCGTAATGCATAAGATTGTGCCGAATAATGGATAAATCAGATATCACCCTCGAACGCATGCGCACCTTCATTCGCGTTGCGGAACGGGGCAGTCTGTCGTTGGTTGCCGGCGAACTGGGCATCGGGCAATCGACGGTTACGCGGCATTTGCAAGAGCTTGAAGAGGCAGTGGGTGTGCCTTTGCTCAGCAGGACCACCCGGCGGGTCACGCTGACCGATGAGGGCAGCCGGTACTATGCTAACAGCGTCCAGATCCTGCGCCTTGTCGAGCAGGCCGGCGACGAAGCGCGGGGCGCACGTGGCGCGCCGGCTGGCACCGTGCGGATATCCTGTACGGCCGCTTTCGGGGTCTTGCACACCAGCCGGCTCATCTTCGCCTTTCAGGACCGATATCCCGACATCGGAATTGACCTCAGCCTCACCGATGAGCGTGTCGATCTCGTCCGGGAAGGCGTCGATATCGCGCTTCGCTTGGGTCCGCTAACGGACAGCTCATTGAGGTTGCGGGCCCTCGGCCTATCACGGCGCCTGCTCGTGGCATCGCCGGATTATCTGGCGGCGCGAGGCAGACCGGCTGTCCCGTCGGACCTGTCTGGACATGAGGGCATCCGGATGTCGAACGTGGCGGGCAGTGAAACTCTTGCTTTGCAGGGTGTCGGGGGCGAGCGCCATATGGTGCCTTTCGCGGGGCGACTGCGTGTCGACCATGGGCTTGCCGCGCGCGAGGCCTTGGTCGCGGGTCGAGGGGTCGCACCGGCCCACCGATGGCTTGTCGACGATCTTTTGGCGGCGGGACTGCTCGAGACGATACTGGATGATTATTCGCTGCCGTCCGCCCCATTGAACATGCTGATTGTCCCGGAGCGCTCGGGCGTTGCAAGGGTCCGCCTGCTGGTCGACTTCCTGGCCGAACGGATTGCCGACATCCCGGGGATCGAGAAGTCCAGCTCACAGCGTTAGCCGCTATCTGGTCTGCCCAGAAGAGTAGCTTGCGGCGGCGCCAGCCATCGTTTATCGCCGATGGACGATGAGCGACAGCCCCTTCGAAATCCATAGACTCCGCTCCACGTCGGAAGCCCCGGACAGCCGCGCCGTGGCCGCCCGGTTGGCAGCGCTTTCGCACCCGGCGCGGATCGAAATCGTAAAATACCTGTCGGCCAGCAGCTCATGTTGCTGCCGCGAAGTCGTCGATCGTTTCGACCTGGCGCAGTCCACCGTGTCACAACACCTGAAGATACTGGTCGAAGCCGGGCTGGTCCGGTTCGAGCCTGATCGCCAGCGTTCGCGCTATGCGATCGATCACGCCGCGCTCGCCGACGTTTCGGCGTCGCTGACCGCCCTCGTCAATTCCTGCTGCTCCGGCCGCTAGAACCATGATCCCGAAAAGTGGAGTCCGGTTTTCGGACGAGATCATGGTCAAAAAGACATAAGAAGAAGGCACAAGAAATGGCCGAAAAAACCGTCTCCGATTCCTCGACCTTCAAGACGCTGCTCAACCTGTGGCCCTACATGTGGCCGGCGGACCGCGCCGATCTCAGGGCGCGGGTCACCTGGGCGACGCTTCTGCTGGTCGTCGCCAAGCTGACGCTGGTCGCCGGTCCCTATTTCTTCAAATGGGCGACCGACGCGCTGGCCGGCGACGCCAAATCGGTGCCGCCGCTGCCGACCTTTCTGCTGGCGCCCGTCATGCTGGTCATCGCCTACAATGTCGTGCGGCTGGTGCAGCTTGGCTTCAATCAGCTGCGCGACGCGCTGTTTGCCCGCGTCGGCCAATATGCCGTGCGCCAGCTCGCCTTCCGCACCTTCGTCCACATGCACCAACTGTCGCTGCGCTTCCACCTGGAGCGGCGCACCGGCGGCCTGTCGCGCATCATCGAGCGCGGCACCAAGGGCATCGAGACGATCGTGCGCTTCATCATGCTCAACACGGCGCCGACCATCCTCGAATTCGCGCTGACCACCGGCATCTTCGCCTATACCTATGGCTGGAAATATGTGGCCGTCGTCGCGGTCACCGTCTGGGTCTATGTCTGGTTCACGGTCCGCGCCAGCGACTGGCGCATCTCGATCCGCCGCGACATGAACGACAGCGACACCGACGCCAACACCAAGGCGATCGACTCGCTGCTCAATTACGAGACGGTCAAGTATTTCAACAATGAAGGCATGGAGGCCGAGCGCTTCGACCGTTCGATGGCGCGCTACGAAATCGCCGCGACGCGCATCTGGACCTCGCTCGGCTGGCTGAACTTCGGCCAGGGCATCATCTTCGGCCTCGGCACCGTCATCGTCATGTGCATGTCGGCGCTGGAAGTGCAGGCCGGCACGCAGACGGTCGGCGATTTCGTCTTCATCAACGCCATGCTGATGCAGCTGTCGGTGCCTCTGAATTTCATCGGCTTCATCTACCGCGAAATCCGCCAGGGGCTGACCGATATCGAGCAGATGTTCGACCTTTTGGATGTGCCGCAGGAGATCGTCGACAAGCCGAACGCGAAACCGCTTACTGTCAGCGCCGGCAAGGTCGAGTTCCGCGACGTGCATTTCTCCTATGACCCGAACCGCAAGATCCTGAAGGGCATCAGCTTCGAGGTGCCGGCCGGCAAGACCGTCGCCATTGTCGGGCCATCGGGCGCCGGCAAATCGACCATCTCGCGCCTTCTGTTCCGCTTCTACGACGTGCAGGACGGCGAGGTGCTGATCGACGGCCAGGATATCAGGGATGTGACGCAGGAAAGCCTGCGCGGAGCGATCGGCATGGTGCCGCAGGACACCGTGCTGTTCAACGACACCATAGCCTACAACATCCGCTACGGCCGCATCGGCGCCAGCGAGGAGGATATGCGCAAGGCCGCCGAACTTGCCCAGATCGGCCCCTTCATCGAGCGGCTGCCCGACGGCTACAAATCGATGGTCGGTGAGCGTGGGCTGAAGCTTTCGGGCGGCGAAAAGCAGCGCGTGGCGATCGCCCGCACCATCCTGAAGGCGCCGCCGATCCTGATGCTGGACGAAGCGACCTCGGCGCTCGACAGCCACACCGAGCAGGAGATCCAGGCGGCGCTCGATCTGGTCAGCCGTGGCCGCACCACCATCGTCATCGCCCACCGGCTGTCGACGGTGATTACGGCCGACGAGATCATCGTACTGCAGGACGGCCAGATCGCCGAGCGCGGCACGCATGCCGAACTGATGCACAAGCGTGGCCTCTACGCATCGATGTGGGATCGCCAGCGCGAGGCAACCGAGGCCGAGGAGCGGCTGCGTATCGCCCGCGAGGGCGACGAACTTGGCATCGTCGTTCGCCGCCGGATGTCCGAGGTGAATTGACGCCGCTATGCTTCTCTCACAAGGGGATACGAGGGGAGGAGGAAAAACCGCTTGACCTCAACTTAAGTTGAGATTGTACGCCGTTTTTGGAGCCCGGAAGCAACATGGTCCAAGAACGGAATTATCGAAATGAGCAAGACAAGTCAGAATGTTAATGGTGGCAGCGTGTTCAGGGTGGACAAGTTCGTCGTCCCCGCCGCCGCCCGCGAGGAGATACTGGCCAAGGTCAGGACAACACATGAATTGCTGCGCCTGCAGCAAGGCTTCGTGCAGGATTTCGTGCTCGAGCAATTCTCGGGGCCGGGCGAATTCAACCTCGTCACCATCGTCGAATGGGAGAACCAGGCGGCTGTCGACCGGGTCGTGCCGATCGTCACGGCCGAGCATGCGCGTGCCGGTTTCAATCGGCAGGAGACGATCGCCCGGCTTGGCGTGCGAGCCGACATCGCCAACTATCAGCGGATCCCCGGGCTCTAGCCTGGCCAGCCGACGCCAGGTGCCGGCGCTTCAACGCTGAGCACCTGGCCGGTGCGGGCATCGCTGACCATATGCTCGAAGCCGCGCCATTCGGCGGCGACGATGAACAAGGTTTGCCGGCCCGCACCTCCCAGCATGCAGGCAAAGCAGCCGCGATCGACGGTGACCGTCTGCAACACCTCACCGCCTTCGCGCACCCGCACGCAATGCTTGTTGGGCACATCCGCGTACCAGGCTGCCCCTTCGGCATCGAGACAGATGCCGTCGGGATAGCCGTCGAAATCGGCCCAGACGCGTCGATTGGACAGGGTGCCGTCGGCTGCGATGTCGAAGGCGGTCAGCCGGTTGGCATGCGATTCGGCGACGATCAGCGTCTTGTTGTCCGGGGTCACCGCCATGCCATTGGCAAAGGCGATGTTTTCCGCCACTTGCCGGACCGCACTGTCAGGCGTGATCAACACGATGGTACCGGGACCGAAATGCTCACCGGGCACCGGCGCCGGTCCGCCGCCATTGACATAGATGTTGCCGCGCCCATCGACGACAATCTCGTTCCACGGACTTTTCGACAGGTCACGCAGATCGCCGTGTGTGACGAGCCGACCATCGGCTTCCTGCCGCAGCAGCAAGCCGTCGCGGCCCGAGACGACGAGCAGGCGGCCATCCGGCAGCCAGTCGATGGAGTAGGGCAGGACGGCTGGCACGGTCAGCACGATCTCCTTGTTGCCATCGGCATCGACGGCGATGACCTCGCCCGCACCCCAGTTGCAGAGCCACAGGCGTCCGTCATGCCAGCGGGGCGATTCCCCGAAGGCGAGGCCGCTGGTTACGACGTTGGCGATGCGCGATGCTGACTTCGACGACTGCATGCTTGGCTCCCGGATTAGTCGCTCCACCGGCCCTTTGCCCAGCGAAGCACTATCCCAAGGACGAATGAAGGGATGACACGCCGACATGGTCATTGGCAATTTTCTCTCGAGGAGCCGGCGACAGATCAAGCTAGGACGCTTTTTATCGCCTTGCATCGATGATATTGCTTCGTCGGCACTAACTCGCACCAGTTCTTGTACGATGCAGGGAAGTATTTTGGATGTTCGGATTCTTTTCGCGCAAGTCCAAGAAAATCTCCGAGAAGCCGGTTGGTGCTTCGCCTCCTGCCACAGGGCACTTATCGAAAACCGGGCTGCTAGTGCCGGTAATCGTGCCTCGCTCAACCGTGGAAGATGCGGTCAAACGGCCCTTTGAGCTCGTCTTCGCTGTCGACAAATTCATCCACGCTATGGTTTCCCAAGGGCTCTACTACTATCCGGAGATCAGTCCGAAGGCCATGCAGGTCTTCCACGCCGATTTGTATTCCGCTGAGGTGAAAAATGGCGGCCATAGTCAGTTCGTCCACAATGCCGGCAGGGAGTTCGATACTATGGTCGCCAACGCCCGTGCTGGTCTCACTGCGGCTGGTGCGAATGGGCAGCTAGCGACTCTGGAAAAGATGTCCGTCTGGGTCACGGAGCATCCCGCCGAAGCCGAAGAACAGACCGGCTTTGAGGGTGGTCGGGACGATTTTCTCGACACGCTTGATGATGCTTTCTACGACACTGACGAGGCGGCGCCGATGCTCGACCTGTTGGCGCGCTGGGTCGCGTCATGGCCCGATCTGCAAATTGTCGACGACGATGACTGCGATGAAGCCATCCGCCAATTGGCAATGGCCAATCCCCGGCGCGAATCCCGGCTTCTCCACCGATCGGTCGCCGAGCTGGTCGGCCAGATGTTTCGCCGGCGCGACGTCGGGGTTGGTCTTGCCTGTGCGGACGCGCTGCCGCCCGAAGTTAAACTATCGCTCGGTATGGCGAGGATGTTGGATGTCGAGGGCGAAAAGCAATTGGCTTTTCAACTGCGCACCAATGCAGGGGAGGTTCGTCTCTGCGTCGCCACAGACACCCATGCGGCGGTCTATGAATCCATTGCTCCGGAGGACCCGCCGATTGCGCGCGCGGGTGAAAATCCATTGGCCGCTGGCGTGCCTCGCGTCGGCCGCAAGCTCGGGCAAGTCGATGCTCAAACAATAGCAAAGGTGATCGAACTGGCTGAGGAACATCACGCGCCGGTCGCCGTCGACCTTCTGCTGCGCAAGGCCGGAATCGATCCAACCAAAGCTATCGTTTCGGCGAACTCGATCGTGCAGCGCGAGGGAGGGCCGGTTGTCAGCTGGGTGGTAATGGCCGGCGGTCACGCATTTCTCTTCCAGTCATCCCGAGATCGCTGTGCACTGTTGCGTGGTGACAATGAGGAAAGTCTGGTGGAGGCTCATCGAACTGAGCTTGAGGAATATTTCGACCTGACCGCAGCCGCCGGCGAATAAGATGTCCGCTCGGACGGAACTGGCGACTAGCGCTGTTCCCGATGGCAGCCCTACTGCTTTTCGCTCAGAAAAAAATAGCCATCGGCGTGGCCGCTGGCGCCGCATGATGGCGGTTCCGAACGGTCATCCGTGCCGGTGCCGCTCTGCTCGACGACGAGCGCATCGCCATCGCGGTGGAAGATGAAGACAAAGCCGGTCGGCTTGTCGTTGTCGTCGGTATCGACCAGCCGCAACTCCTTGCCGGCCCTGACCGTGCCGCCGATGTCGCACTCCGCACCGCCGGAGACAGGGTTGGCGACATCTTCCGACACTTCGAGCTTGCCGGCGCCTGCCGCCTTGATCTCGACCGAGCCGCGGCTGCTGCTCCATGTGCCGATGAGGCCGCTGTCCGCGGGCTTGCGGATGGCGGCGAGGAAGGTCGCGCGGTCGCGCAGAAACTCGCCGAGATCGAAAGTCTGCTGGTCCTTGGGCGTGTTCTCGTTGAAGCCGGCGATCTGGTCGCGATACAAGATGAAATCGCCTTGGTCGCCTCGCAAGGCCTTGCCGGCGCGAGGATCAAACGTCTTCAGCAATGCCGCATAGCTCCTCGCCACATCGGCGTCGGCTTGCGCCAGGGCAGGATCGGCGCAGATGGCCTTTTCCGCCACGCTTGTCGCCTTGGCGCAGTCGAAGGACGGCTTTGCTTGCGCGAATGCGCTGCCGTTCGCTGCCAGCCATGCGACCATAACTGTACCGATGGCGGACCAGGCAATGAGCTGCGCCTTGTCGGGGTTTCGGATCATGGGCGGTCGGCCTTTCCCGCGCCTAAAACCGGTGCTACCCCAAATTCTGTCGACAATGACGCCGACAAGCAAGCACGCCGGTCGCGCCCAATGCGGCGATGCCGATTGTTGCGTTGCGGCGAGGGGGGCTTTCGGCTATTGAGGCCGGACTTGAAACGGAGCCAGTTTATACCCGATGAGCCTTGTCGATACGGTCAAGAACGCGTTCGTACCGATCCATCGCGAAGGCTATCCCTTCATCGCGGCTTTTGGCGCGGCGACGCTTTTCCTCGGCTATTTCTCCTCGATCCTGTTCTGGATCGGCCTTATCCTGACGGCCTGGTGCGTCTATTTCTTCCGTGATCCCGAGCGCGTCACGCCGGTCGACGACCACCTCGTGGTCAGCCCCGCAGACGGCATCATCTCGGCTGTCGGACCGGCCGTGCCGCCGCGCGAGCTTGGCCTAGGCAACGTCGAGATGACCCGCATCTCGGTGTTCATGAACGTCTTCTCCTGCCATGTGAACCGCGCACCGGTGCGCGGCCGTATTGCCAGGATAGAACATCGGCCGGGAAAATTCCTCAATGCCGAACTCGACAAGGCAAGCACCGAGAACGAGCGCAACGGCCTGGTCATCGAGAGCCCCAACGGCACGGTCGCCGCCGTCCAGATCGCCGGCCTGGTCGCGCGGCGCATCGTCTGCTGGGCCGAGGCCGGCGGCTCGATCGCCATCGGCGAGCGCTTCGGCCTGATCCGCTTCGGCTCGCGCGTCGATGTGTTCCTGCCTTTGACCGCCACGCCGCGTGTTGCCGTTGGCCAGACGGCGGTCGGCGGCGAAACCGTGCTGGCTGAATTCGGCGGTGTCGCCGGCACGCCTCTTGTTCGGATTTCCTGACCCGTGGGCACGCAATACAAAAAGTTCGAGGCCCATGCCAGCGGCGGTCCGCGCATCCGCGAAATCCCTATGCGCATGGTGCTGCCCAACCTCGTCACCGTGCTGGCCATCTGCGCCGGCCTGTCCGGCATCCGCTTCGGCTTCGAAGGCCGCTTCGAGCCGGCGGTGGTGATGGTGCTGCTCGCGGCGTTCCTCGACGGCATCGACGGCCGCCTGGCGCGGATGCTGAAGGCGACCTCGAAATTCGGCGCGCAGATGGATTCGCTGGCCGACATCGTCAATTTCGGCGTCGCACCGGCTCTGGTGCTCTATGCCTTCCTGCTCGACCGCGCCGGCTCGCCGGGATGGATCGCCGCACTCCTGTTTGCCATCGCCTGCGGCCTGCGGCTCGCCCGTTTCAACGTGCTTGACGACGAGAAGACCGATCGCCCCATATGGCAGTCCGAATATTTCGTCGGCGTGCCGGCGCCGGCGGGCGCCGTGCTGGTGATGCTGCCGCTCTATCTTTATTTCCTGCGCACAGGGCTGGAGCCCAGTCGTCCAGCCGCCTTCGTCGCCACCGGCTTCACCATCCTGGTCGCCTTCCTGCTGGTCAGCCGGCTGCCGGTCTATTCCGGCAAGAGCCTGAGAATCCCGGGCGACAAGGTGCTGCCGATCATCCTTGGCGTCGTGCTCTACGTGCTCCTGCTGATGACCTATCCCTGGTACACGCTGACGGCTTCGGTCGCCGGCTATCTGATGTTCCTGCCGTTCAGCGTGCGCGCCTATTCGAAGCGCGCCAAGCTGGAGGGTGAGAAGGTGCCACCTTCGGATATAGGTTAGAAGATACGCCGAAGTCCTTGATCTGACTCACGCCGCGACGCCGAGCCCCAGCCTGTCGATCGCCAGCTTGCGGGTCGAGACATAGTCGGTCTTGCCGGAACCCAGCACCGGGATTTCCTCCACCTTGACGATGTCGTTCGGCACCATCAGTTCGGCGGCACCCGCCTGTTTGCCGAATTTGCGCAACTCGTCGGGATTGGCGTCGTCGGCGGTGGTGACCAGCACGATGCGCTCGCCGCGCCGCTTGTCGGGCACCGCCACCGCCGCGTGCCGTTCCTCCGGCCACAGCGATTGCACCAGCATCTCGACCGCACCGAGCGACACCATTTCGCCGGCGATCTTGGCGAAGCGTTTGGCGCGGCCGCGAATGGTGATGAAACCTTCACGGTCGACGGCAACGATGTCGCCGGTGTCGTGCCAGCCGGTCAGCGGCTGTAACTCACCGGGACGCTCCGCGGTCATGTAGCCCATCATCAGGTTCGGTCCGTCGAGCCACAATTGGCCGGCGTCGGAGATGCCCTCGACCGGCTCCAGCTTCATGCGCATGGCCGGCAGCAGCCGGCCGACGGTGCCGTCGCGGCCATGGATGGCGGTGTTGACGGCAACCACGGGTGCTGCCTCGGTCAGTCCGAACCCTTCGATGATCTCCGCCTGGAAGCGCTCGCGATAGACGCGGCGGGTTTCCGGCTTCACCGCCTCGGCGCCGGCGACGACGAAGCGCAGGCTGGAAAAATCGCCGTCCTTGGCGGTGCGCGCATAGTTGGCGAGGAACGTGTCGGTGCCGAACATGATGGTCGGTTTCACCTTGCGTGCGACCTCGGGGATGATCTTGTAGTGGAGAGGCGAGGGGTAGAGGAACAGTTTTACCCCAGTGACCAGCGGCAGGATGGTGCCACCCGTCAGCCCGAACGAGTGGAACACCGGCAGCACGTTGAGAAGGATGTCGGCGGGCGAGATGGTGATGCGTGCCTCGGCCTGCATGGCGTTGGCCAGCAGGTTTTTGTGCGAAAGGATCACCGCCTTGGGCGTGCCTTCCGAACCCGAGGTGAACAGGATCACCGCCGGCTTGGCCGCATCCTGCCGTTGCAGCGGCCAGCGCCACAGCAAGGCGGCGGCAAGCTTGTCCAGCGCCGTGACGCCTTCCCGCACATCCTCCAGCCAAAGCAGCCTGGCACCGCCCTTCTCGACCGCCTCGACGATATCGGCAAGGCTGGCCTTCTCGACGAACGCGCGGGAGGAAATCACGGTCCTTATCACCGCGGTGCGCACGGCGGCGGTGACGCTTGCCGGCCCGGCCGTGTAGTTGATCATCGCCGCCACCCGGCCGGCCGACAGAAGGCCAGTGAGCGACAGCACGACGCCATTGGCGTTCGGCAGCATCAGCCCGACCGCTTCGCCCGGCGCAGTGACCGCCTCGAAGCGCCTGCCCAGGACGCGAGCGCCGATGAACATCTTGCGGTAGCTCAGCGCGCCGGAGATGACGTCCTCGATGATCGTGTGCGAAGCGCCGACTCGGTCGGCGGCATCGCGCATGGCCAGGAACAGGCCGCGATCGAGGTTGGTACCGAAAAGCCGGGCCTCGGCGACACGGTCGAACAACGCATTGGTGTTCGAGGCCTGGTCGGGGTTGCGCGCCACCAGTTCGGCGATGGTCATCGGCTCCAGAACGCTGATCGACAGCCGCGGAAACCAGTGCCGTGGTGCCTTGCCTGCGGGCGTCAACGACACCGGCAGGCTGCGCGCGCCGCTGACGAAGATCGGCACGATGCTGGCCTCGGCCTGCATGGCGATGCGCGTGACGGCACGAAACAGCCGGAACGTCTTGACGTCAGGCTCGACCGCATCCGGCAGATAGACGGCGAGCCGGCCTTTGCCTTTGAGGACGCGCACCAGCCGGCGGCTGACGAAGACATGTTCGGCGTTGAAGGCGATGGTGCGGCCGAGCTCGCGCCACGGTTCGAGCCAAGGCGACCGCGCCGAGACCTCGTCGAGGATATGCAGCGTGTCGTCCGGCAGCAGCGACAGCATCAGAGCCGGTTCGAAACGCGATTGATGCGAGATGACGTAGATGACCGGGGCCCGCGCCTTGCGGGCGATCTTGACCCGGGTGTCGGCGATTCGGTAGGCGAGTTTGAACGGCACATAGAGCAGCGCCTGGGTGAAGCGCAGGCCGAGGCGGAATTTTTCCGCCACGCCGATCAGCAGCCAGGCCAGAACAAGACCCGCAAGCAGCGCCAGTGTCAGGACCATGCCGCGTCTCTCCCAACGATTTTATCATCTCGGCTCTTTTGCGGCCGCTTCGGCCAGAACCTAGACCATGTGGGAGCAACGTCAATGCGGATGAGGGCAAGCTTACCTTCTTGCCCCGAGCCAGAAGGTAAGGTCTGTGTTCACGCCGCCTTCAACCGTCCGCTGATGAAACGGAATTCCTGCGTCTTGCCGCCATAGCCATAGGCTGCTGCCGGCACTTCGTGCACGAAGGCATAGCTTTCCTCGTGCACGCCGCCCAGCAGACCGCCGAAGGCAGCGAATATCGCTTTCAGATAGGCTTCCAGTTCGAGCTTGGTGTTGGTGCCGTCGACCACCTTGATATCCAGCCAGAACGTATTGGTGCCATGCTCGGCCAGCGACTTGCCGCCGGCGAACCAGTGCTGCGGATCGATGTAGGATACGGCGACGGCTGTGATCGTCGGATCCTTGCGCAACTGCGTCGCGGTGATTTCGGTGACCTCCTTTGCGATGCGAGCGGAAAGAGCCGCGTCAGGCCTGCCGGCGACGCTTACGGTGATGATGGGCATTTCTCTTCTCCTCGGTTCGAGCGGCGTCTGATCGCCGTTGAAAGAATCATGCCATCATTATTAAATCAAAAAAATCGAATTGTTTTAAATTTAAGGTTCGATATTATCGAATTATGCAAACGCTCGATCCCGATCTGCTCAGGACCTTTCTTGCCTTCGTCGACAGTGGCTCATTGGCCCAGGCGGCTTCAAGCGTCGGCCGTTCGCCCTCGGCGGTGACCGCCCAGATGCAGCGGCTGGAGGAAATCGTCGGCGAGCCGCTGCTGGCGCCGCAAGGCCGGGGCCGAGGCTTGACCCCTGCAGGCGAGGATCTCGTCGGTCATGCCAGGCGCATCCTTGCTGCTCACCGCGAGGCCTGGCTGGCACTGAAGGGCGCACGGGCTGCCGGGCGCGTCGCCATCGGCACGACCCAGGATTTCGCCGATAGCGGCCTGCCGGACCTGCTGCGTGCCTTCGCCGTAAGTCATCCGCGCGTCAGGATAGAACTGCGGGTCGGCCGCTCCGCCGAACTGGCGCAGGCGCTGCAGTCCGGCGGCCTCGATCTGGCGATCGTCATGCGCCAGGCCGCGGTGCCGGACGAAGTCGGCGTGCTGCGTGAGCCGATGATATGGCTGTGCTCGCAAAGAGGATTGACCTCGCGGCAGGAGGAAGTGCCGCTGGCTCTGCTCGATCCGTATTGCGGTTTTCGCGAGGCGGCACTTGCCGCACTCGATGCTGCCGGTCGCCGCTACCGCATCGCTGCCGGCAGTGCCAGTCTGGCCGGCCTCCGCACGGCGGTGAACGCTGGTGTCGCGTTGACGTTGCGAACGGTCCGCTTTGCCCATTCAGGCATCGTCGAGGCGCCGCGCGAGCTTGGTCTGCCGCAAGTTCCAATGGCTGAGTTCGCGATCCGGCTGCGCGTCGGCGCCGATGGTCCGGCGAGCGACCTCGCGACACTGCTCAGCGGCAACCTTGCCTTGTCGGCTGGCTGAACGCCAAAGAAAAAGCCGACCTTACGGTCGGCTTGAGAGTAGGACGGGCCGAGGGGTTTGGGGGGACTTGGGGATGGCCCGTCACACCAATAATGTCTGACCACGATGATGGTTCCGTGACTGCGTCACTTTTTTAAGAAATATTTGACGCCATGCGTTGCGAGCGGACCATCAGCCAATCCCGCCCCGCATGGGCAAACACCGCACACAGCACGATAGCGCCGCCGATCATGCTGGCGACCGGTGCAATCTCGCCCAGGAACAGGAAGGCAAACAGGATCGCGAACGGCACTTCGGCCGAGCCGAGCAGCCCGGATTCGGCGGGCGGAATGAGCCGTGCGCCCTCCGTCCAAAGGATCGAGGACAGCGCGAAGGACGCGCCGAAAGTGGCGAGCAGAACGGCATCCCTTGGCGAAACCGCTAGCGGATCGGTGACGAACCAGCCGAGCACGAACAGCAGGAACGCTGAAACCGCACCGGCCCATACCACCGGCGTGTCGCGGAAGGCGCGCACCATGATCATGTAGAGGCCGCTGCCGACGGTCATCAGCAATGCCAGCCCGTCGCCGAACAGATTGCCGCTGCCGAAGCCGGACCAGACCATGATCGCCACGCCGCACAGCGATACGGCGGCGGCGACCATCGTCTGCAGTCGAAGCGGCTCGCGCGTCAGAACCCAGGCCAGCAGCGCGGTGACGAAAGGCGCTGTGGCATAGATGACGGCGACATTGGCGACAAAGGTGAACTTGAACGCCGAGATGAAGGCTATGCTGGCCAGCGCGCCTTCCACCGCCAGCAGCCAGCCGCGCCAGCCGAGGCGCGGCGTTTCGCGGTTGCCGGAGCGGCGGCGGCGCCACAGCACGTAGAGGCTGATCAGGATCGCGCCGACAAAGCCGCGCCAGCAGATGATTGTCAGCGGGTCGGCATGGATCGACTTTGTCAGAACACCAGTCAGGCCGAAGACGGCAGCCGACGATGACACCAGGATGATGCCGAGCGTGCGCTCCGCGGCGGTGTCGGCGGTGGCTGCGATGTCAGTCATGCCACAAGCCTACGCCGTTCAGTCCTGACATCGTAGCGTCAGCAGTGATGGTGATCCACATCATAGCCGTTTGCGAAAATGCTCGCCGCCTATGATCAGCAGGCCGGCTGCGATCAAGGCGGCACCCCAGGAAGACTTCGCGGCGCGGCTCGTCCACCCAGTTCCATGGCGATCTGCGCTCTCGCAAAGCTTATTGCGTCGCCTGGTAAAGCTCCGAAGCGGCCTCTTTCAGGGCACGCCGACCATCGGATCTGAAGTACATCATGTGGCCGCCCTCGACGACATCGAGACGGATAGGCTTGGCGTTGGCGAGCGACGAGATCTGGCTCACCAGGTAGCGCGAGGCGAGGTAAGGCGTGACCAGATCGGTGTAGCCGTTGACGATCACGACGCCGAGCGACGGGTTCAGCGAGCGTGCTCGCTGCAGATCGTCCATCACACCGGCATAGCCTTGCCGCGAGGCGCTGGTGCCGTAATCCCAATTCTGGCTGACTTCGCCATTGAGCAGCCGATAGCTGACGTCGGTGCGGAAATTCAGTTCGTCGCTGATATAGCCGACGAAAGCCGACGTCAACGCCGGTACGCTGCGGTCGAGCACTGGATCCGGGCCGGCGATGCGGGCGCTCTCGGGCGCGATGTCGGCCGTGCCGATCATGGCGTCATATGGGCTGAGCACTTTGCCGCTGGCACGGGCGAACTCCCTTGCGAACAGGCCGGTCGGGATACGGGCGGAGTTCCGCTGCACGAGGTCGAGCGGCAGGCCGGTGATGTCAGCCACGCGTTGGCTCGCCAGCCGCCTGCCTTGCTCCAGTCCGCTGGTGAGCGCCGTAAGATAATCGCCCATCGCATAATGTTCGACTTCGGCCAGCTTCTCCCGTAACGCATCGCCGGTGACGCCTTCGGCGCGCAGGCGCACCGCCGCCAGTGAAGGCAGTTCAAGCGCCCAGTGCAGCGGCTCGAATTCGTCGGGTTGCACCAGCGTGAACTCCAGCGCCGGCGAGATCAGCACGATGCCGTTCGGACTGATGCCGATGTCTTCCTGCAATGTCCTGGCGAGCAGCGCCGCGCGGAACCCGCCATAGCTTTCGCCGGCGAGGAACAACGGCGATCCGGTGCGGCCGTTCTGCGCGAGATAGAGCCGGATGAAGGCGCCTATCGAGCTGGCATCCTGATTGACGCCCCAGAAGTCGTGCGTGTCCTGGCCGGGTGCCTCGCGGCTATATCCGGTTCCGACCGGATCGACGAAGACGAGATCGGTCATGTCGAGCCAGCTGTCCGGATTGTCGATAAGTCTTTGCGGTGAGGGCAGGAATTCGCCGTCGGCTCCCGTTGCGATTATACGCGGACCGAGTGCGCCGATATGCAGATAGGCGGACGCTGCTCCAGGGCCGCCGTTGAACACGAAGGTGATCGGCCTCTGCGGGTCTTTGGCCATGCTTGCCGGTGGCTCCAGCGTGTAGGCGACGTAGAAGATCTCCGCCGTGACGTCGCCCTTGCCGGAAAGCAGCGACAGAGTGGCGGCCCTTGCCTGATAATCCAGCTTGCGCCCGGCGAGGGTGATCGAATGGTTGGTGGTCCGCGGCGGAGGCAGCAGGGACAGCACGCCGCCCGAGGGGCCTGGCCGCTCCACCGTTTCAGCCAGGAGGGGCTGCGCCAGGGCGGCAAGCATCGGCAGGATAAGGAAGATCAGTTTCAGCTTGACCGGCATGATGGCTCCGCGAGAACGACTCCCGCATAGGTATGGCCGAGATGATCGAAGTCAAAGGAAATGGCTGTATGGTTGGACAACTGCCGCTGCCGCTCCTTCTCCCTTCTTCCTGCGAGCGGGCTGCTGGCTCCAACCGCGTCTTGGCGGCTCGCCCGTATGCGGTGGCGGTGAACAGCATTGCCTTTCCGTAGTGATCGGCGCAAATCTCGACCGCACGAAATAGCCGACGAAAGGGGAGAGCGGATGGATGCGACCGAACTGAAGGCCATGCAGGCGCCGCTGAAGCAGACCTATCGTGACGATGCTTCGCAGGCCCTGATCACGCTTCGCGCCAAGGGCTCGATCGACGACCAGTCGGTCGCCTGCAAGGTGGAGACGGGCAGGGCGCTCGCCATCGCCGGGCTGCATCCGGCAACAGGTGGCTCGGGCCTTGAGCTCTGCTCGGGCGACATGTTGCTGGAGGCATTGGTGGCCTGCGCCGGGGTGACGCTGAAGGCGGTGGCGACGGCGCTCGAGTTCAAGCTCGGCGCCGCCACGGTGGAAGCGGAAGGCGACCTCGATTTTCGCGGCACGCTCGGTGTGGCAAAAGATGCGCCGGTCGGCTTTCGCGCCATTCGGCTCAATTTCAACCTCGACACCGATGAGCCGCGGGAGCGGGTAGAGTCACTGCTGAAGCTGACCGAGCGCTATTGCGTGGTATTCCAGACCATCAACCAGAAGCCGGAACTGACGGTTTCAGCTCGACGCTGAGGATCTCCCCCTTGAGGGGAGATGTCGCCGAAGGCGACAGAGCGGGTCGGAACGACGGGACGCGACCTTCTTCCGCCGGCAGAGGAGGTTAGCGCTCGACGCGCGGCGACCCCCTCTGGCCTGCCGGCCGTTCGTCGTTCGGAAAGCCAAGCAATTGGCTTTCCGTCCGCTGTGCGGACCACTCCTCAACCCCCTCAAGGGGCGAGATTACGCTCATTACTGCGCTGACGGTTCTTCGGCGTCGCCCTCGTCGGTGAAGGGCGAGGCGCTCGGCACGCATTGCACCGACCAGCCGGCCGGTGTCGGCTGTTTCTGATACTCAGCGATGGCGGCGGTGCACTGTTCGCGCTTGTCGAAGGTGCTGGGCAGGACGACCATGCCGCCTTGCGGGCCGGCGATTACCAGATACCAGACCAACGCTGCGGTCGTTGCCATGGGGATTTCCTCGTTCTGCCAGTTGGGTGGTTGTTGTGGGAGTCGCTGCGATCCTACCAACTCCACGGAAGTGACGAAAGCATGGCCGCCGCGCAGCCTCCAGCCGTCACATCACAGCCGCGTGATGAGGCGGCGGGTTTGTCACGCTGCCGCCCGCGCGAGTGCGGCTATTCCGGCTGCCGATAGGCGACGAAGCGGTTGTGCTTGGCCTGGAAAATCAGCCCGGTCTCCTTCAAGTCGGGGCTCGCCAGCGGCACGATGAGCTTGGCGATCTCCGAGGGGTGCGGCAGCGTCGCCGGATCCTCGCCGGGCACCGCCTGCGCCCGCATGGCGGTGCGGGTGGCGCCGGGATCGGCGGCGTTGACGCGCAGCGGCAGGCTTTGCGTCTCATGTGCCCAGGAACGCATCATGGTCTCGACCGCCGCCTTGGACGCCGCGTAGGGCGCCCAGAACGCGCGGGCCGAGTGCGCCGCGTTGGATGACAGGATGATCGCTCGCCCGGCGTCGGAGAGCCGCAGCAGCGGGTCGACCGAGCGGATCAGCCGCCATGTCGAGGTGACGTTGATGGTCATCACCTTCTCGAAGGTTTTTGCTTCGACATGACCGATCGGCGAGATGACGCCGAGCACGCCGGCATTGGCGACGAGAATGTCAAGCTTGCCCCAGCGCTCATGGATGGCGCCGCCCAGCCGGTCGATGCCTGCCATGTCGGCGAGGTCGAGCGGCACCAGTGTCGCCTGGCCGCCGTCCGCCTTGATCTGATCGTCAAGCTCTTCCAGACCACCGACAGTGCGCGCCACCGCGATGACATGCGCGCCGGCGGCGGCCAATTCCTTGGCGATGAAATAACCGATGCCGCGCGAGGCGCCGGTGACAACCGCAACGCGGCCGGTAAGGTCGAGGGGACGGGTCAACGGGCAACTCCGAGGGCTAGCGTTCTAACTCGGACTTGGCTCTGCCTCGTCAGCCTGCATATTTGGCGAAAGCGGAGGTGGGAGCGCAATCTCCCCCCTTGCGGGGGAGATGTCCGGCGGGACAGAGGGGGGTGTGAAGGATCGCCAATTTTCGAAATGATCCGACCCCGAGAGAGAACCCGGCCAAGCGCGCGGCTGGAATTGATCGACAGGATGGAGGGACAGCACCCCCCTCTGCCCTGCCGGGCATCTCCCCCGCAAGGGGGGAGATCGGCTGCTTCGAGGAGGCCGCAACAAAGTGATCGCGGCGAAATTTGCAAACCGGCGAAATTCACGGTTGCAGCAAGGCCCTACGTCCCGCTCGTCGCCAGCAGCGACAGCGTGCGCACATTGTCGTGGCCTTCGAAGTCGAGCAGGCGGGTCGGGTACTGGCCGGTGAAGCAGGCGTCGCAGAATTGCGGCTGGTCATTGTCGCGGCTGGCCTCGCCGACGGCGCGGTAGAGCCCGTCGATTGTGAGGAAGCCGAGCGAATCGACGCGGATGAATTCGGCCATTTCTTCCACCGACATGCGCGATGCCAGGAGCTTCGACTTCTCCGGCGTGTCGACGCCGTAGAAGCAGGAGGCGCGTGTCGGCGGCGATGCGATGCGCATATGCACTTCCTTGGCACCGGCGTCGCGCACCATCTGCACGATCTTCTGGCTGGTGGTGCCGCGCACGATACTGTCGTCGACCAGCACCACGCGCTTGCCCTCGATCATGCGGCGGTTGGCGTTGTGCTTCAGCTTGACGCCCATATGGCGGATCGAATCGCCCGGCTGGATGAAGGTGCGGCCGACATAATGGTTGCGGATGATGCCGAGCTCGAAGGGAATGCCCGCCGCTTGGCTAAAGCCGATCGCCGCCGGCGTGCCCGAATCCGGCACCGGCACGACGATATCGGCCTCGACCGGGCTTTCGACTGCCAGCTCGGCGCCGATGCGCTTGCGCACCTCATAGACGTTGCGGCCTTCGACCGACGAATCCGGCCGCGCGAAATAGACATACTCGAAGATGCAGAAGCGGGTCTTCTGCGGCTCGAACGGGAACAGGCTTTCAATGCCCTTGGACGTGACGACGACCATCTCGCCGGGCTTCAGGTCGCGCACGAAACGCGCACCGATAATGTCGAGCGCACAGGTTTCGGAGGCCAGGATCCAGGCGCCGTCGAGATCGCCGAGCACCAGCGGCCGGATGCCGAGCGGGTCGCGGCAGCCGATCATCTTCTTGGCCGTCATCGCCACCAGCGAGAAGGCGCCTTCGACCTGCCGCACCGCATCGATGAAACGCGAGTTCAAATCGCGCTCCTTGCTGGTGGCGACGAGGTGCAACAGCGTCTCGGTATCGGAGGTGGAGGAGAAGATCGCGCCCTGCTTCTGCAGCGCCCGCTGCACGGTCATGGCGTTGGTCAGATTGCCGTTGTGGGCAACGGCGAAGCCGCCATCGGCCAACTCGGCGAAGAAAGGCTGGATGTTGCGCATGCCGGCGCCGCCGGTGGTGGCGTAGCGCGTGTGGCCGATGGCGCGGTTGCCTTGCAGACTGTCGATGACGCGCTGCTTGGTGAAGGTGTCGCCGATCAGGCCGACATGGCGTTCGACATGGAACTGGCTGCCGTCATAGGAAACGATGCCGGCCGCTTCCTGGCCGCGATGCTGGAGCGCATGCAGGCCCAATGTGACGATGGCCGCAGCATCTTGCCGGCCGAAAATGCCGAACACACCGCATTCGTCGTGGAAATGGTCGTCGGCCTCGGCGGAAAGCACGTCGTCTGCGTCTGCCATCTTAAGCTCCGCTAAAATCGCCATATAATGCGGGTTCGCGTCGAAAGCAACGCGCGCCGTGCAGCCATTCACACCATCGTCAAGTCCCAGCGCCCATTTCCGGCGTCAGTTTGCCGGTGCAGCCGGTGCTGGATTGGCCGGGGTGTTGTCCGCCGGCGGTGTTGCAGCATCATCATCAGGCGCCGGCGTGTTGGCATCGTCCCCACCCGCCGGAGCATCCGCTGCCGGTGCGTCCGGAGCAGCGGGCGTCTCGGTAGCCGGCTGATTCGGATTGAGCTTCTTCAGGATGGCGTTTTCCGGATCCTCGGGCAGCAGGCTTTCGAGCTTGGCGCCGATCTGCTCGAGCAGCGGCCGCGACTTGGCCTCCGTCACCCAGGCCGGTGCCTTGGCGCCGGCCAGCCAGTTGAAGAACAGCAGTGCAACGGCGACGACCAGAATGCCGCGGGCGGCGCCGTAGAGGAAACCGAGCGTACGGTCGAGCGCGCCGATCCTGGAATCGATGATCCAGTCGGCAAGCTTCATGGTGATGACCGAGACGACGGTCAGCGCGATGACGAAGACAACGCCGGCGGCGGCCGCCATGGCGATCTTTTCATTCTCGATGTAGGGCGCGAGGTAAGGCACAACCGGCTTGTAGAAGAAGAACGCCGCCGCCGCCGCCGCTGCCCAAGAGACGACGGACAGGATTTCGCGCGAGAAGCCGCGAACCATGGCGAGCATCGCCGAGACCAGAGTGAAGCCGACGAGAATTCCGTCAAGCAGCGTAATCGGCATGTCTTTCGCCCCACTCCATGAGCTGCATTATAGCGCGGAGCATCGGATTTTCCCAAACCGGTTCCCGCCTTCGGGTCCGATGCCCTAATCTTCCTCGTCCGCGCGGCTTCGGCGTGAGCCGGCTATGCGCGCGACGAGGTCGGCAAGCTCGGTCGGCTGGAAAGAACCGGCCCCGATCCCCCCGGCCAATTCCCCGCTGCCCGAAGGCAGGACCGCGCTTCCAAAACCCAGCTTTTCGGCTTCCTTGAGGCGCTGTTGCGCATGCGCGACCGGCCTCACTGCGCCCGAAAGACTGATTTCGCCGAAATAGACGCAATCGGCGGGAAGGGCAAGGCCGGTGAGCGAGGAAACCAGGGCCGCCGCCACCGCAAGATCCGCCGCGGGCTCCGAAATGCGATAGCCGCCGGCGACGTTGAGATAGACATCATGGCTGCCGAAGCGCACGCCGCAATGGGCTTCGAGGACCGCCAGGATCATCGACAGCCGGGCGCCGTCCCAGCCGACGACGGCGCGGCGCGGCGTGCCGAGCGAGGAGGACGCCACCAGCGCCTGGATCTCGGCCAGCACCGGCCTTGTCCCCTCCATGCCGGCGAAAACCGCCGCGCCCGGCGATTTGGCATGGCGTTCGCCAAGGAAAAGCTCGGATGGGTTGGCAACCTCGCGCAGGCCCTTGTCCGACATTTCGAAGACGCCGATTTCGTCGGTCGGTCCAAAACGGTTCTTCACCGTGCGCAGGATGCGGTAATGATGGCCGCCTTCGCCTTCGAAGTAGAGCACGGCGTCGACCATATGCTCGACGACGCGCGGCCCGGCGATCTGGCCTTCCTTGGTGACATGGCCGACCAGCACGATCGCCGCCCCTGTGGATTTCGCATAACGGATCATCGCCTGGGCGGCGGCGCGCACCTGGGTGACGGTGCCGGGCGCCGAATCGGCAAGGTCGGTCCACAGCGTCTGGATCGAATCCAGGATGACGAGATCCGGCCGTTTGCCGTCGGCTATTGTGGCGAGGATGTCCTCGACATTGGTCTCGGCGGCAAGTTCCACCGGAGAGGAGGCAACGCCAAGCCGCTGCGCCCGCAGCCTGATCTGCGCGACCGCCTCTTCGCCCGAGACATAGACGATGCGGTGGCCTTTTGACGCCAGAGCGGCCGCCGCTTGGGTGAGCAGCGTCGATTTGCCGATGCCGGGGTCGCCGCCGACCAGAAGCGCCGAACCGCGCACGAAACCACCGCCGGTGGCGCGATCGAGTTCGCCGATGCCCGAAATGATGCGCGGCGCGTCCTCGATGTCGCCGGACAGCGTGGTCAGCACCACCGCGCGGCCCTTGCGGGCGTTGCGTGTATTGGCCGGACCCGAGCCGATGCCGCCGGACGTACCTTCCTCGACCAGCGTGTTCCACTCGCCGCAGGCATCGCATTTGCCGGCCCAGCGCTGATGCACCGATCCGCAACTCTGGCAGATGAATTGTACGCGCGACTTGGCCATCAGATTTATGCCCCCCGATGTCTGGCAGGACAGAGGGGGGCGCGAAGGAACGAGGCCTGTCTCAATAGGTCACTCGAACCTTTCCGGCAGATGATGCTCCTCGGCAAGGTCGGAGAAGCGGGTGAACTCGCCCTGGAAGGCAAGGCTGACGGTGCCGGTCGGTCCGTGGCGCTGCTTGGCGATGATCACTTCGGCCTTGCCCTGGACCTCGATCATCTTCGCCTCCCAGGCGAGGTGCTCGGGCGTGCCTTTCTCCGGTTCCTTGTTCTTGATGTAATATTCCTCGCGGTACACGAACAGCACCACGTCGGCATCCTGCTCGATCGAGCCCGATTCGCGCAGGTCCGACAGCTGCGGATGCTTGTCGTCGCGGCTTTCGACCTGACGCGAGAGCTGCGAGAGGGCGATGATCGGCACGCCAAGCTCCTTGCCGAGCGCTTTCAGTCCGGTGGTGATCTCCGTGATTTCCTGGACGCGGTTCTGCGACGCCTTGGCGGATGAACCCTGCATCAGCTGGATATAGTCGATGACCATCAGATCCAGCCCGCGCTGGCGCTTGAGGCGGCGGGCGCGGGCCGCGAGCTGGGCGATCGAAATACCGCCCGTCTGGTCGATATAAAGCGGCCGCTTGTGGTTCTCTTGAGTGTAGGCGACGAGCTTGCCGAAATCGGCTTCCGTCAAATCGCCGCGCCTGATCTTCGACGACGGGATCTCGGTCTGCTCGGAAATGATGCGGGTGGCCAGCTGCTCGGACGACATTTCGAGCGAGAAGAAGCCGACGACGCCGCCATTGGCCGCCTTGACGGAACCGTCGGCCTGCTGGGCCGGCTCATAAGCGGCAGCGATGTTGTAGGCGATGTTGGTGGCCAGCGACGTCTTGCCCATGCCCGGGCGGCCGGCGATGATGATCAAATCCGATGGCTGCAAGCCGCCCATGCGGTGGTCGAGATCGCGCAGGCCGGTGGCAATGCCGGACAGGTGGCCGTCGCGCATATAGGCCGCGCTGGCCATGTCGACGGCATTCTTCAACGCATCGGAAAAACTTTCGAACCCGCCATCGTAGCGACCGTTTTCGGCCAGCTCGAACAGGCGGCGTTCGGCGTCTTCGATCTGTTCGCCGGGCGCCATGTCGACCGGCGCGTCATAGGCGATGTTGACCATGTCCTCGCCGACGGTGATCAGCGCGCGGCGCGTGGCAAGGTCATAGATGGCGCGGCCATAATCGGTGGCGTTGACGACGGTCACCGCCTCCACCGCCAGCCGCACGACATATTGCGCCATCGTCATGTCGCCGACCTTCTCATCGGCCGGCAGGAAGGTTTTTAGCGTTATCGGCGTCGCGACCTTGCCCATGCGGATGAACTCGGACGCCACCTCATAGATTTTGCGGTGCAGCGGCTCGTAGAAATGGCTGGCCTTGAGGAAGTCCGAGACGCGGTAGAAGGCGTCGTTGTTGACGAGGATGGCGCCGAGCAGCGCCTGCTCGGCCTCGATATTGTTTGGCGCTTCACGATAAAGCGGTGTTTCCGCGACGCCGAATTTTCGCGCTGCCTCTGCCATGATATCCCCGATTTTGATCCCGACCTTCGATATCAGAACGAGACGAGTCGATGCTGACCTTTCTGCATCACTGCGCGACCAAAGAGCCTCGATGCCCGTTGTTCACAGGAACGACCAATCGTCCACAGGAGAGTATGCCCGCGCCCCGATTCCGATTGACTCGACAAGGCGATGATTCGTATCCGACTCGTCAGAACGAAGCAAGAACGATTTCGCCGTTCATGTTGCCGCTTTGTCCAGCCTGTCGCCCCAGCCAAGCCGCCGGGCGAGCTTGAAGTCGGCGCCGTCGCGCTTGGTGAACAAGCGCTCGGCGGCAGTGCCGTCTTCCCTGCAAAGCTTGAGCAGAACCTTGCTGGAGCCGGATTTCGGCGGCGCAAGAACGCGTGCCTGGTGTGAAGTGGGCGCGTCTCGGGAAGCCGCGACATAGATGAACTTCTCGTCTTCCCAAGGCACGTCGGCGTCCTTGGCCAGCCGGTGCAGGCGCGAGCGGGCGACGCGGCGGGAAAAATGGCACCAGTCGGGCTGGGCGAGCGGGCAGGGCGCCTGATGCGGGCAAGGGGCAAGCACATGCGCGCCCGCCTCGATCAGCTGTCGGCGCACGGCAAGTATTCGTTGCCATCCGGCAGGGGTGCCCGGCTCGACGATCAGCAGCGTGTCGGCGGTGAGCTGCCAGAGCCGGTCGATGAGCTTCTGCAGCGAGGCCGGGGCAATTTCATCCAGCACATAGGCGCACGTCACCAGATCCGCTGGCTCGAGGCCGGCAAGATCGATGGTGACGTCGCCGGCCAGCCAACTGGTCTGGGCGAAAATCGCGTCGCCCGCTAGCGCCTCGCCCACCTTGCGCACCGCCGCGCTCGCTTCCAGCAGCACCGCCTGTTCGAGATCGGGCCACTGGTCGGTCGTGGCCCAAAGCACCGTACCAGGGCCGGCGCCGACATCGAGCAGGCTCCTGGGCTGAAAGTCGGGCCTGGCGTCGCTCAGCGCGTCGAGGCTGGCACGGATCGCGGCATAGGTCGCCGGAAGCCGCGTCGCCAGATAGGCCTTCACCGCCAGATCCTCGGCCATATGCAGGCGGCCGTCGCGCAACTCGGCACGGTAGCGGTCGGACAGCATCTTTGCCGCTTGCTTGAGCACCGCCAGCGGAATGTTTTCGAGCAGACGCTCGACACCTTGGCGAAGTTGGGCCGGCAGTTCCATCTCACGCGCCCCGCGGGGCGAGAAGGATCACCGAAGCGCCTGCAATGCAGAGCGCCGCTCCGGCAAAATCCCAGCGGTCGGGGCGCACACCCTCCACCAGCCACAGCCAGCCAAGCGACGCCGCGATGTAGATGCCGCCATAGGCGGCGTAGGCGCGGCCGGCGGCGTTCGTGTCGACCAGCGCCAGCAGGAGGCCGAACAGCGCGAGCGAGGCGAGACCGGGGAGCAGCCAAAGCGGCGACTTTTCCAATCGCCACCAGGCCCAGAACGAAAAGCAGCCGGCGATCTCGGCCAGGGCGGCAGCGGCATAGAGGACATAGGTCATGAAAAAGGTCCCGAGACGATCACGGGACCTTTTTCAGTGCAGGCGCCGACAATGGCAAGCGGCAATGCTTATTCCGGATCCGCAACCTTGCGGCGGCGAGCTGGCTTGGCGGCGGGGCTCTTTTTGACCGGCGCCGTTTCGCGATGCCCCATATCACGCATCTCAAGCGCCTTCTCGCACTTGGCCATGTAATCGCGTGTCATCGGCAGCGTGTCGTTCTTCTTGGTGATCTGGATCTGAAAGATGACCAGATCCTGCCAGCGGAAGGCTGCTTCCGAGGCCGCCAGGTAGAATTCCCACATACGGCAGAAGCGCTCGTCATAAATCGCCTTGGCCTTGTCGCGGTTGGCGGCGAAGCGCTGGCCCCAGTGCTTCAGCGTGTCGGCATAGTGGAGCCGCAGGATTTCGACGTCGCTGACGACCAGGCCCGATTTCTCGATCGCCGGCATGACTTCCGAAAGCGCGGGTATATAGCCGCCCGGGAAGATGTATTTGCGGATGAAGGCGCTGGTTGCCCACGGCACGCCGGAACGGCCGATCGTGTGCAACAGCATGACGCCGTCCGGCTTGAGCAGCGTCGCGCTCTTGTCGAAGAAGGTGCGATAGTGGTTGACGCCGACATGTTCGAACATGCCGACCGAGACGATGCGGTCGAAACGCTCGTTGAGCTCGCGGTAGTCCTTGAGCTCGAAATGTACGCGGCTTTCCAGCCCTTGCGCGTGCGCCCGGTCCGTTGCGACGCCGTGCTGCTCGGTCGACAATGTCACGCCCTGCACGTCGACGTCGAACGCCTTGGCGAGGTAGAGACCGAGCCCGCCCCAACCGGAGCCGATGTCGAGCACCGTCTGGCCGGCTTTCAGCCTGAGCTTGGCGGCGATATGGCGTTTCTTGGCGGCCTGCGCTTCGTCGAGCGTCATGTCCGGTTGTTCGAAATAGGCGCAGGAATACTGCATGTCGTCGTCGAGGAAGAGCCGGTAGAGATCGCCTGACAGATCGTAGTGGCGCTGGACGTTGCGGCGCGAGCGCGAAGCGGTGTTGATCTGCTGCAGGCGGCGGAAGGCGTGGCGCAGGCCTTCTATGGCTTTCGACCAGGTGGCGTCGATGCCGCCGCTGCCCATATTCTGGAAGGCGATGCGCATCACGCCCAGCACGCCACCTTCGAGAATGTCGAGTTCGCCGTCCATGTAGGATTCCGGAACCGCCAGCATCGGATCTAAGGTGATGGCGCGCTCGGCATGCGCGGTCTTGATGTGCATGTGCACCGGTTCGCCGCTGCCGTCGCCGAAAACCACCGTCGCGCCCTTGGCGCCGGTTACCTTGAGATTGCCGGTGCGCACCAGGCGGTCGAGAACGCGCTTCAACAGAATATTCATGACCAAATGTCCCCTCTCGGCCAGACAGGCTGTCTTGGCGCGTAACCGCGAAAATCAGAATCGATTTCGAGGAGCCTTGCGCCGAGCCAAAGTTCACAACGTCACTTGCGCGACCAAAGGACGCGCGACGCTATAGTCTGCAACAATATATAGGGGTTCGAAAAGTTCCATTTGGCACAAAAATGCCCGGGCAAGAGGCCCGGGCATTGGTCCAGTATGGCTGGATGCCGGCAAAGTGATCGGAGCACAGCTCCAAACCTCCGCGACGTATGATCAGGCGTTGTCTTCGCCACCCTCGAATTCGGTGTTCGGGTCGAAGAAGTTTTCCGGCCGGGCATTGTCGTTGATGTCCTCGCCATAGATGGCCTCGGCGGTGGTCAGTGTCTCGCCCTTGGCCTGGCGTTCGGCTTCGTCGGCCGTGCGGGCGATGTTGAGCGTGATCGTGACTTCGACTTCCGGATGCAGCGCGATTGCCACATTGGTGACGCCGATGGTCTTGATCGGCTGGTTGAGCAGGATCTGGTTGCGGTTGATCGAAAAACCTTCCGCCGTCAGCAGGTCGGCGATGTCGCGGGTCGACACTGAACCGTAAAGCTGTCCGGTTTCACCAGCGGAGCGAACGGCGATGAAGCTCTTGCCGTCGAGCTTTTCGGCGACTTGGGCAGCTTCCGACTTGCGCTCGAGGTTGCGGGCTTCGAGCTGGGCGCGCTGGCCTTCGAACTTCTTCTTGTTGCCTTCGTTGGCGCGCAGCGCCTTGCCCTGCGGCAGCAGGAAGTTACGGGCAAAGCCGTCCTTGACCTTGACGGTATCGCCCATCTGGCCGAGGCGGGAAACGCGTTCGAGAAGAATGACTTCCATGGTTTTGTTCCTTTGGTTGGGCGCCAATCGATCGATGAGGTCGACGCCGAATGTCTCTGGAACAGGTCAGGAAGCTTGAGCGCCTGGGGCGCTGGTGTCGCTGTCCTGCCTGTCGCGGCAGTTAGAGGTTTTTGACCTCAACCCGGGATTTGACGTTCAACCCTGCGGCGCCCGTCGCCGTGGGAGAAGAGCGGGCGGCGAACCGCCCGCATGCTAGATCATGATCCCGAAAAGTGGATACCGGTTTTCTCGGACAAACGGAAACCGTTTGTCCAGAGATCATGGTCAAACTAAAAGTCTTAGCGAACCACGTAGGGCAGCAGGCCGAGGAAACGGGCGCGCTTGATCGCCTTGGCGAGTTCGCGCTGCTTCTTCTGGCTGACCGCGGTGATGCGCGACGGCACGATCTTGCCGCGCTCGGAAATGTAGCGCTGCAGGAGACGCACGTCCTTGTAGTCGATCTTGGGCGCGTTGGCGCCGGAGAACGGGCAGGTCTTGCGACGGCGATGGAACGGGCGCCGGGTCGGGATCTGATTGATGTCGACCATTATTCTGCACCCCCTTCAAAGCCTTCGCGCGGACGGCGCGGACCGCGATCGGCACCGGCGTCGCCGAACGAGCGCGGCGGACGGTCGCCACGATCACGGTCGCCGAACGAGCGTGGACCACGATCGCCACGGTCGCGATCGCCGAAACCGCCGCGTTCCGAGCGCTCTTCGCGCTTCTGCATCATGGCCGAAGGGCCTTCCTCATGCGCCTCGACCTTGATGGTCAGGAAACGCAGCACGTCTTCGGACAGGCCCATCTGGCGCTCCATCTCGTTGAGCGCGGCCGGCGGGCAATTCAGGTCCATCAGCGTGTAGTAAGCCTTCCGGTTCTTGTTGACCCGGTAGGTGAGGGACTTCAGTCCCCAGTTCTCGACCCGGCCGACGGACCCGCCATTCGCGGAGATGACACCCTTGTACTGTTCGACAAGCGCATCGACCTGCTGCTGCGAGAGGTCCTGCCGGGCAAGAAACACATGTTCGTAAAGAGCCATTATGTCTTATGCCTTTCTTCGTTTCTCTCCCGGTTCCCGGCGGCAAAAGCCTCTGCAACTTCTCTGACCCGCAAAATCGGGGAAGAAAGGAGCATGACGAGACGGTCGAGAGCGGAGACACGGGAGGCGGAAGCACTTCTGGCATCACACGGAGGTTTTCGAAAAAACCTCCGGCCCTCCGTTCAGCCCCCAGCTAGGACCGGCAGATTGCGGGCGTCTATATAGCAATCCGGCGGCAAAGCAAGGGCAGACGACGTCCTCCGTGTCGCAGGCGGCGAAAAAATCAAGCAGCAACAACGGCAAGGTTTGTGGCGGCAAACCACGGCTTAACCGCACTATCAGGTTGTGCGGAGTTGAGCCCCCGCCGCCAACCGCACGCTTTACAGCGCCTGTGCTTCGGATCCGAGCGACTATTATGCCGTAAACGATCCGACCAAACTGCCGAACGTGTTCCTGGGGTTCGCCAACAAGTTCACGAAGCTGCAATTGACGAACTGAACACCCAACCGAACGGTCGAACCGGGTCCAGATGGACAAGTCTGTTCAACTCGCCAGTCTGTTCAACTCGTATGAGCGACAACCTTGTCGACCGTTTCGGGGAAGAAGTCGGGCGCCGCGTGGCGTTTGCCGAACATCATGTCGTACTGCAACAGGCGGAAATCGCGGATCGCTGGATCGATCTCTTTCTGCCGCGCCCAATCGGGCGTGGCCTCGCCAGCCGGCGTCAGCAACAGGTTGCGGTCGACGACGCGGTAGCGCTCGCTCATCTCGCCCAGGAAGCCGGTGTAGTAGGGATGAGTGATGCCGGCCGTCTTCAGGATATGATAGGGCAGGAAGGCCGGGCTGACGGCGCCCATGTCTTCAGCCGGCCCGGTGCGGTTCGACCAGATGACCAGCGGCGTCTCGTGGTGTTCGAGGGCGGCCTCGGGCGACGCTTCCTTGCGCGGCGCGACATTGTCCTTGAGGAAGCCGGTTTCGACGTAGACCGGCCCTAGCGGCGGCAGATGGTCGCCGAAGAAGGCGATCACGGTCGGGCGAGAGCGTTTCTTTGCCCATTCGACCAGGCGTTCAAGGCCGCGATCGGCGTCGGCCGAGCCCTCGGCGTAGCTGAGCAGCGATTCGCGCGCCCACTGGCTGATCGGCGCCTGCACCGTATGCGTCGGATTGTAGTAGCGGTTCGGCTCGTAGGGGCCGTGGTTTTGCAGGCTGACCGCAAAGAAGAACACCGGCTCGTCGCTGGCGTCGGCCTCGCCGATGATCTCGTCGGTCATCGCCGCGTCCGATGCCAACGGCCCGCGCTTTTGCATCGGCGGCAGCGTCTCTTCCGACTTGAAGTCGTTGAAGCCGAAATCAGCGTAGACCGCGCCACGGTTCCAGAACCAGTTCGTGCCGGGGTGGATGGCGCGCGCCCGGTAACCCTGGCTCTTGAGGAAGGTTGCCAGCGAAGGCGTCGGCGTGCGCACATATTGCTGATAGGGGATGCTGCCGGCCGGCAGGAACGCGTTGGAGAAGCCAGTCAGCGCCTCGAACTCGATGTTGGCGGTCATGCCGCCGAATTCCGGAGAGAACATCGAGCCCGAGCGCAGCGCCCGCACATTGGGGATCGGATCGGGCTTGATGGTGACGCCGGGCAACTTGGTCGGATCCCAGAAGGATTCGCTCATGACGATGATGATGTCGGGCTTCTCGGCCGGCACCGAGGCGGTCACATCAGGCCTGCCGATCGCCGCGATCGCCTTGTCGGAATAGCCCGGCGGGGCCGAGACATGCGCCATCGGCACATTGAGGGCAAAGGCCAGCGCAAAGCCGTTGGAGGCATAGTTCTCTTTCTGGTCCCACATGATCGGGATGATCTGCAGCCTGTCCCTGGTCCAGGAGAAGGTGGCGTAGTCCATGATCGAGACGAAGAAGGCGAGCAGCGGCACTGCCAGCGTCAGCCGGGCAAGGCGTCCCTTGCGGCTGAGCGCCGGCACCTTGCGGCGCCACAGCCGCCAGCCGTAGACGAGCAGCGATAGGCCGGCGACGATGCCTGCGACCATGGCGAGCGCGGTCATCGGCCGGTCGCGCACCAGGAGCGGCAACAGCGCGAAGATCTGGCGGGCATAGAGGAAATCGGTCGGATAGAGCGGATCGCCGAGATAGTGCGACTTCTGGTGACCGACGAAAGCAAGGGAAAGCGTCAGCGGCGCGACGATCATCAGGCTCTGGTGGCTGCGCCCAAGCACCGCATCGAGGCCGATCAGGATCAGCGCAAACACGACAATGGTGGTCCAGCCCGGCTTGAGTGGCTGCAGGAAGAAGGAGATCGTGCCGGCAAAGTCGCCGCGCACGATCAGCTCGATGGCAAACACCAGGATTGCAGCGATCGCCAGGCTGACCAGCCCATAGCGCACGACCGGCCATCTCCTGCCCGGCAGGTAGCCGGTGGAGGGGTCGTCTTCCAGGAACTGCGGCGCGGCCTTACCGGCGCGTTTCGAACTCTTTGCCACTTTTGATTTCCCCACCCAGCGACAAACACGTCACTCGGTTGTCATGGAACTGTCACCCAATGCTAGCGCCTGTGGCCAAAATAAGAAGAGCCAGCAAACGAATCGTGAGCGGTTTTCATCAGGAGTGATCGCCAAAAAGCTTTTCGGAACAGGCACTCGGCGTGTGACACTGCCGTCAGGAAGGGTTGAAGTGGCTTGACTTGGCGGCCCGCCTTGCGTCACAGGCAAGCAAAACTCGTCTACCAGGCAAGCAAAACCAACCCTTGGGAGCCCTCGCATGGCCGTTGCATTCACCTTTCCTGGACAAGGCAGCCAGGCTGTCGGCATGGGCAAGGATCTCGCCGACGCCTTTCCGGAGGCGCGCGGGATTTTCCAGGAAGTCGATGACGCGCTCGGCGAAAACCTGTCGAAGCTGATCTGGGAAGGGCCGGAAGAGACGTTGACGCTGACCGCAAACGCGCAACCGGCGCTGATGGCGGTGTCGCTCGCCGCGATCCGGGCGCTGGAATCGCGTGGTTTGTCGCTGAAAGGCAAGGTCGCCTATGTCGCCGGCCATTCGCTGGGCGAATATTCGGCGTTAGCCGCTGCTGGCTTCGTTTCGATTGCCGATGCCGCCCGGCTCTTGCGCATCCGTGGCAACGCCATGCAGGCGGCGGTGCCGGCCGGCGAGGGCGCGATGGCGGCGATCATCGGACTGGAACAGGCCGATGTCGAAGCTGCCTGCGCCGAGGCCGCCGAAGCGGCCGGGAAGGGCTCTGTCTGCCAGGTGGCGAACGACAATGGCGGTGGCCAACTGGTCATTTCCGGTGCAAGAGCCGCGGTCGAACTGGCGGCGAAACTTTGCACCGAGAAAGGCGCCAAGCGCGCGCTGATGCTGCAAGTGTCCGCGCCCTTCCACTCTGCGCTGATGACGCCCGCGGCCGAGATCATGCGCGAGGCACTGGCCAGCGTGACGAAGGCCGCGCCGGTGGTGCCCATCGTCTCCAACGTCACCGTCACCCCGACCAATGACCCCGACGAGATCGCGCGGCGTCTGGTCGAGCAGGTGGTCGCCCGCGTGCGCTGGCGCGAAACGGTGGAATGGCTCGGCGCAAACGGCGTCACCACGCTTTACGAGATCGGCGCCGGCAAGGTGCTTTCAGGATTGGCGCGGCGCATCAACCGCGACATCGCCACCGCGTCGGTCGGCTCGGCGGCCGAGGTCGACGCGGCGCTGGCAGCGTTGAGTTGACCTACACACACCGGACTTGAAATCCCGACGTCATGACGATACATGAATACATGTATTCACAAGGAGAGCGGTATGCCGACCTCGATCCGACTTGCTCCCGAAATCGAAGAACGCTTGGATTTTCTCGCGACCAAGACCGGCCGGAGCAAAGCTTACTATCTACGTGAGCTTATCGAACGCGGTCTTGAGGACATAGAGGACTATTATCTCGCGGCCGAGGTCCTGGAACGGATCAGACGCGGTGAGGAGGATGTCGTGAAGCCTGAGGACTTCTGGCGTGGCCTGGACGCTTGAATATGCCCGCTCGGCGCGCAAATTCGTCGAAAAGTTGGATCCGCAGACACGCAACCGAATTCGCGACTTCATCGAGAACCGTATCGCCGCTCTCGACAATCCACGGGAGGCTGGCAAACCGCTGAAGGGTCCGCTTGCGACCTTTTGGAGGTATCGGGTTGGGGATTATCGAATTATCTGTGATGTGCAGGACAGCCGGCTCGTAATTCTGGTGGTGACGATAGGCCATCGCGGCGACGTTTACAGATAGCCAATTCGCGGGCTGTCCGATTTGAGAAGAGGATTGAGACATGTTCGAATTGACTGGCCGAAAGGCGCTCGTCACCGGTGCATCGGGCGGCATCGGTGAGGCCATCGCCAGGGTGCTGCATGCGCAAGGCGCGATCGTTGGCCTGCATGGCACCCGCGTCGAGAAATTGGAAGCGCTAGCCACCGAGCTTGGCGACCGGGTCAAGCTCTTCCCGGCCAATCTGTCGAACCGCGACGAGGTCAAGGCGCTCGGCCAGAAGGCGGAGGCCGATCTCGAAGGCGTCGACATCCTGGTCAACAACGCCGGCATCACCAAGGACGGGCTGTTCGTGCGCATGTCGGATGCCGACTGGGACACCGTGCTCGAGGTCAACCTGACCGCCGTGTTCCGGCTGACCCGCGAACTCACTCATCCGATGATGCGCCGCCGCCACGGCCGCATCATCAACATAACCTCGGTCGTCGGCGTCACCGGCAATCCCGGCCAGACCAACTACTGCGCCTCCAAGGCCGGCATGATCGGCTTTTCCAAATCGCTGGCGCAGGAGATCGCCACCCGCAACATCACCGTCAACTGCGTCGCCCCGGGCTTCATCGAATCGGCGATGACCGGCAAGCTCAACGACAAGCAGAAAGAGGCGATCATGGCGGCGATCCCGACGCGCCGCATGGGCACCAGCGTTGAAGTCGCGTCCGCCGTCGCCTATCTCGCCTCCAACGAAGCCGCCTACGTCACCGGCCAGACCATCCATGTAAATGGCGGCATGGCGATGATCTGACCGGACGTGGCACGATGACTAGGCGGAGAGGTTCAGCTTGAATTTTCCCGCGCTGCTCGTCCTGCCTCGCCGGGCAATCATATGATTTGTCAGCAAGGTTTCTTCGATGGGCTTCGACATAAAGAACCCTTGAGCGCGGTGACATTGTTCAGCGATCAGAAAATCTAGCTGCGCTTCGTTTTCCACCCCTTCCGCCACGACTGTCAGACTGAGCGAATTGGCCAGCGCTATGATCCCTCGCACGACATTCTGCTTTTTCGGGGACGATGCCAAATCGCTCAAGAAGGATCGGTCGATCTTCAATTGATCCAGGTTGAAATCGGCGAGATAGCCGAAACTCGCATAGCCAGATCCAAAATCGTCGAGTGCCAAACTGACTCCGATGTTTCGAATTTCGGTCAGGATATCCAAAGCGCTTCGGCTGTTCTGGACAAACACCCCTTCAGTGATTTCCAGCTGCAGACGTGACGTCGGCAGTCCCGTTTGTCGCAACACTTCAACCAGGTGGGTGAAGTACACGTCGTTCTGAAGACTCTTGCCTGAGACATTTACCGAGCAGACAAAGTCCTCCGAGCAAATGGGCAGCCACTGTGCTGCCTGCCGGCAAGCCTTGCTCAAGACCAACTTGTCGAGTTCCAATATCAGGTCACTTCGTTCGGCTGTTGGAATAAACGACATCGGCGGCCGAATCGCCCCTGAGATCGGGTCGCGCCAGCGCACCAAGGCCTCGGCGCCGGTCATGCGGCCGGTTGCCAACTCAAATTGTGGTTGCCAGACCAGGAAGAATTCGTCGCAATTAAGCGCTCGCTTGATTGCGGCCTCTTCGCCAAGCTGCACATCGATTTGACTGAGGATTGCAGGCGAAAACGTCACCAGGCCGGCCCGCCCCTGGGCCTTTGCGGCATAGAGAGCGCTATCCGCGTTGCGCATCAAGGTTGAAATGTCCGCACCATGCTGCGGAAAACTGGCCATGCCGATGCTTGCGCCAACTCGAACTTGATGGCCTTCCAACTCGGCAAACCCATTCAATCGCTCCCGAAGACGATTGCCGAGACCTTTTTCGGCCGAATGCGTCACTCCAATCTCGATGACCGCGAACTCGTCTCCGCCCAATCGAACCGCAAACACATCGTCGGGGCGTTCGATCAACTGCAGGATTTCGGCGACGGCTTTCAGTAGGAGATCACCAACGTGATGGCCGAACGTATCGTTCACGTTCTTGAAATGATCGAGGTCGATCAGGTAAAGATGGAGTTGCCTGCCAGCTAGCTTTGCGCGATCCAGCAAATCGTCTCTATTGGCTGACATCCAGGCACGGTTCTTCAAACCAGTGGTCGCGTCACGCCAAGCCAGAAATTCCAGTTTTTTTATGGTCTCACGACGGCCAATAAGCAATACGGCGGTTCCGATTGCAAGTAGCGACAAAATCGCCAGCGCGAAGGCTATCTGATAATTAAATCTATTCAGGCTGATTTCCGAGGCGTAGAGATCGGCGTTTACCTGTTCGCCGAATTTATAATACTCATCATTCATTCGGGCTACGATCTGATCAAGTTCCAGCCCCATTTCCTTCAATCTGATTCCATCGAGAGGTAGCCCGGCCGCGATCAGCGCATCAATCCGCGTCACCGAGTCGTTGACGCGCGGCACGATCCCCGCATAGGCCGGAATTTCGCGACTCGTTCCACTGCCGTCGACCCGCTCGAAGCGGACATAAACCAGATCATTTGCCGCCAGTAACTGATCGAGGCTTGCTGCGGACGTGGGAGCAGCTTGAGCGAGCGAAATCATATCCCGCAAATGCGTTACGTCGCGTATGGCGATGTGGAATTCGCGGATGGCGAAAAACCCGAACCGGGGCAGCGAGGACTCTATCTTGCTGATGCTGAGAAACAACATCGTGATCAAGATGCCCGAACAGGCCACGGCCGCGGCTATGGCTGTCCCGTATGTAACCGGAACTCGCCAGCCCCTCTTTCCAAGCCTTGCCATCAAGGTCACGCGGAAGCTCAAACTAGCTGCCGGATTCAATCGCCTTGATCAGCCAGACCCATCGTGGTTTGCGAATCGGCGTATCGAAACCAGGATAGTCGTTGAGGGGGTATACGAGCCGGGTAGGACCCTGGGTGCGTCGGGTCAGTAACTTTCCGTCCTGTCGCGTGGCGAGCAGGAGAGGACCGTCGGTCCAGTCCTCTCTCGGAATTATCTGCACATAGTCGTCGACGGCTCGCAGAACCACAGAATCCTTGCCCTCCAATCCAACCAGCTTGAGCACATCGCTGAACAGGACACCTTCAAATGTAAGCTGGCCGCTTTCGAAAGGGCTTGGGGTAGTGATCCTATAGAGGCCGAGCTTCTCCAGTTGCCTCAACGTGATCGGAGTCGATTCACCGTTCTTCTGGATATTGAAAGCAACCGTGTCCGGCGGTTCTGGGAGCTTTATGGATTCCAATGCCCGCGCAGGCAGAATGCCAAGTGCGAAAACCGCCAGGAAGATTAGGCAGCGCTTGATCGTCAGGCGTCTTTTATTGAGCAAGGATGACATGCGTCCACTCCTTTTCTTATTATCGCAAGACAGCGCCACCGTCGCCGAGGCACCATTTCTTGACGGAATCATTAACGCTATCATGGCCGAGTAACTTTTCAGTTAGCGGCCTATCTCCAATGTCGATTTTCATCTGGCTGTCGTCGGCACGCGCAGGAAGCCCGTTTCGGACCGGTTCGCGTCTGGAACAATGACCCTAATCGACCCGCGTCGGTCGTCCTGCTGGACCATTCTCGCGGAATTTCCTTTGCGGGACGCCAGGCACGCACGCGACGGAGGGGATGGAGCGGGGTCGCGACAGAACCCGCTCAAAGTCATCGGAGAAGGCCCATTTCGGCTTGGACCTCAGCCGATTTTCGTGTAATGCGGCCCGCAACCCGGCGGTTCGGGCAAAAACCGGTCGTAGCCGTTGCGTTTCCGGCAGGACCATCTTTCAGCTTGATTAGCGGCATTCTGCCCGCTAACGAAGACAGACAAACAAAAGACGAGGATGCCCAAATGAGTGACACCGCAGAGCGCGTCAAGAAGATCGTCATCGAGCACCTTGGCGTCGATGCCGACAAAGTGACGGAGCAGGCGAGCTTCATCGATGATCTGGGCGCCGACAGCCTCGACACGGTCGAACTCGTCATGGCGTTCGAAGAAGAATTCGGCGTCGAGATTCCCGACGACGCGGCCGAGACGATCCTGACCGTCGGCGATGCGGTGAAATACATCGACAAGGCTTCGGCCTGATATTTTCCGCAGTCATCACCGGGGAGGACCTGCGATGAGGCGTGTCGTCGTCACGGGCCTTGGGCTGCTGTCACCGTTCGGCATGGGCTTCGAGCACAGCTGGAAGGAATTGCTGACCGGCCGCAGCGCTGCCAAGCGCGTCACCGAGTTCGAGGTGGAAGATCTTGCCTGCAAGATCGCCCACGTTATTCCGCGTGGCGACGGCAGCAATGCCACCTTCAATCCCGAGGCCGTGCTCGAGCCGAAGGAATTGCGCAAGGTCGGCGACTTCATCCTGTACGGGATTGCCGCCGCCGACGAAGCGCTGAAGGATTCCGGCTGGGAGCCGAAGACGCACGCCGAGCAATGCGCCACCGGCGTCCTGATCGGCTCCGGCATTGGCGGCATCGAGGGCATCGCCGAGAACGCGATGATCCTCAAGGAACGCGGCCCCCGCCGCATCAGCCCTTTCTTCATCCCGGGCCAGATCATCAATCTTGTCTCCGGGCAGGTTTCGATCCGGCACGGGCTGAAGGGCCCGAACCATGCCGTCGTCACGGCCTGCTCGACCGGCGCCCACGCCATTGGCGATGCCGCCCGGTTGATCATGTGGGGCGATGCCGACGTGATGCTCGCAGGCGGCGCCGAAGCGCCGGTGACGCGGCTGTCGATCGCCGGCTTCGCCGCGTGCCGGGCACTGTCGACAGAGCGCAATGATTCGCCGCAAACGGCGTCGCGCCCCTATGATCGGGACCGTGACGGCTTCGTTATGGGCGAGGGTGCCGGCGTTGTCGTGCTCGAGGAACTCGAGCATGCCAAGGCGCGCGGCTCCAAGATCTATGCCGAGGTGACGGGTTATGGTCTCACCGGCGACGCGCATCACATCACCGCGCCCGCCGAGGATGGCGATGGTGCCTTCCGTTGCATGATGGCGGCACTGAACCGTGCCAAGCTGACTCCTGCCGATGTCGACTACATCAACGCCCACGGCACCTCGACCATGGCCGACACGATTGAGCTCGGCGCCGTCGAGCGGCTTGTCGGCAATGCCGCGTCGAAGATTTCGATGTCGTCGACCAAGTCTTCGATCGGCCATCTGCTTGGGGCGGCGGGTGCCGCAGAAGCGATCTTTTCGATCCTTGCCATCAGAGACAATGTCGCGCCGCCGACCATCAACCTCGACAACCCGGAGCGAGAAACCGCGATCGACCTGGTTCCGAACAAGCCGCGTGCCCGCCAGATCGACGTGGCGCTGTCCAATTCCTTCGGCTTTGGCGGTACCAACGCGTCGCTGGTCTTCCAGCGCTACAATGGCTGATCGTCCGGCTGCCGGACGAAGCCTTGGCGTGCCGTCAATTTTGCCATATTCGCCTCTACTCTGCCGCTGGGGATTCGTTGGGCGATCAAACGGTAGGGCGAAATGAACACAAATCCGGCAGGCAACGGAGAATTCGGGCAGCGGCCGGCGACGTCCGGACCGATCGTGCCGAAAACGGCCAGCGAGGCGTTGCGGCCGGAGGCCGGCACGCCGCCGCCGAAGCGCTCGCGTGCGTCACGCAGCCAGGTCGTCGTGTTCATGAACTTCGTCATCTCCTCGGTGATGCTGATGGTTCTGGCGGCCGGCGTCGCCGTCTATTTCGGCAAGCAGGAATTCACCGAACCCGGCCCCTCGGCCAATGGCGACACCTTCCTGGTCAAGCCGAACACCGGTGTCCAGGATATCGCCGACCAACTCGAACGCCGCGGACTGGTCAGCGACGCTCGGATCTTCCGCCTTGGCGTGCGCGCCTTCGGCAATGATTCCGCGCTGAAGGCCGGAGAGTACGAGATCAAGCCCAGGGCTTCCATGCGCGACATCATGGAGCTTTTGAAGAGTGGCAAGTCGGTGATGTATTCGCTGACCGTTCCAGAGGGGCTGACGGTCGAGCAGGCGTTGCAGCGCATCGCCGGCGAGACTGCCTTGAGTGGCGATATGCCGGCGACCATTCCTCCGGAGGGCAGCCTCGCCACCGACACGCTGCGATTCACGCGCGGCGCGACGCGCCAGCAGATGGTCGACAAGCTGCTGGCAGATCAAAAGAAGCTGGTTGACGATGTCTGGCAGCGGCGCGCGCCGGACCTGCCGCTGGCCAACGTCGAGGAGTTCGTTACGCTGGCCTCGATCGTCGAGAAGGAAACGGGCAAGGGTGACGAGCGTTCACGGGTTGCCGCCGTCTTCTTGAACCGGCTTGCCAAGGGCATGCGGCTGCAGTCCGATCCAACCATCATCTACGGTCTGTTCGGCGGCAAGGGCAAGCCGGCGGACCGGCCGATCTACCAGTCGGACATCCAGAAGCAGACGCCCTACAACACCTATTTGATCAACGGCTTGCCGCCGACGCCGATCGCCAACCCGGGTCGTGCGGCGCTGGAGGCGGTAGCCAATCCGTCGAAGACCGACGACCTCTATTTCGTCGCCGATGGCACAGGCGGCCACATCTTTGCCGCGACTCTGGAAGAGCACAACGAGAATGTCGCCCGCTATCGCGCCTTGCAGAAGAAGCAGGCCGATGACGCCGCCAAGGCCGCCAACACCACCGGCGCCGTCGACAGCAATATCGACAAGCCCGCTGACGGTGGCCCCGCTGACAGTGCCGACGATAGCGGCGACGCGGGCGCTGCCCAGTAGAATAAAGAAAGGCGTTGCTCACCGGGCGACGCCCCGACATTTGCAAGAGCGCCGCGCGTCCGATTTCGACGTGTCCGCGGCGCAGTCATTTTCAAGCAGCACTGCTCCTCTCCGGAAAGCCGGTCTCGGGGTGATGCGCCGGGGACTTGTGGACGATATGAATTTGCAGAGCATGACCGGTTTTGCGCGTGCCGTCGCCGAGCATGAAGGCACCTCGATCGCCTGGGAGGTCAAGTCCGTCAACGGCAAGAGCGTCGAAGTCCGGCTGCGACTGCCGCAAGGCTTCGAGCGGCTGGAACCGGCCGTCAGGCAGACACTTCAGAAGCGTTTTGCACGCGGCAATTTCCAGGCGACGCTGACTATCGGCCGTGCCGCCGGCGCGCAGGCGCAGCCGGTTGTCAACGAAGCCTTCCTGAAGGACCTAGCCGGCCTCGCCAAGCGGCTGCAGGAGCAATTCGGCGTTGCTCCCGCGACATCGGACGGATTGCTTTCGCTGCGCGGCGTGCTCGATATTCCCGAAACTGTCGAAACCGAAGAGGCGAGGGCCGCGCTCGATGCCGTGATCATGGTCGCGCTCGAGATCGCCCTGGCTGGGCTCGAACAGGCACGACAAAGCGAGGGCGCCGCGCTGGCTTTGCTGCTGTCGGGCCATATCGACACAATCGAGGCGCTGACGCTGCGGGCAGAGGCTGACCCGTCGCGCGAGACGGCGGCGATCCGCGAACGCATCGCCGAGCAGGTCAGGCTGCTGATGGATGCTTCCGCCAACCTGGACGCCACCCGGCTGCACATGGAGGCGGCGTTCCTCGCCACCAAAGCCGATATTCGCGAAGAGATCGACCGGCTGAAGACGCATGTCGTATCAGGTCGGGCACTGCTTGAAGGCGGCGGCGCGGTCGGCCGCAAGCTCGATTTTCTGGCACAGGAATTTAACCGCGAATCGAATACGTTGTGTTCGAAGTCGAACGCCGCCGCCGTCACCGCGATCGGGCTGGAGCTGAAGGCAGTGGTCGACCAGTTTCGTGAACAGATCCAGAATCTGGAGTAGCCGATGGTTGCCAAGGATTTGGGGTCCCGCATTCGCCGCCGGGGCCTGATGCTCGTCCTGTCGTCGCCGTCCGGCGCCGGCAAGTCGACGATCGCGCGCAACCTTCTGGAAAGCGATTCCAGCCTGGAACTGTCGGTCTCGGTCACCACCAGGCCGCGCCGCGGCAGCGAGATCGAGGGCGTCCACTATCATTTCCGGACGATGCGCGAGTTCGAGCGGCTGCGCGATTCCGACGCGCTGCTGGAATGGGCCGAGGTGCACGGCAATTGCTACGCGACACCGCGCGAGCCAGCCGAACTGGCGCTGTCTGAAGGGCGCGACATGCTGTTCGACATCGACTGGCAAGGTGCCCAGCAGCTCAAGGAGAAGATGCGCGCCGACATTGTCTCGATCTTCATCCTGCCACCGTCGATGAAGGAATTGAAGGCGCGGCTGAAGCGCCGCGCCGAAGACCAGGAGGCTGTGATCGAAACGCGGCTGAAAAACGCCCGCAACGAGATCGAGCACTGGAAGGAATATGATTTCGTCATCGTCAATGACGACCTCGACCGCGCCTTCGCCGAAGTGCGCGGCATCGTCGTCGCCGAGCGGCTAAGACGCGATCGCCGGCCAGGCCTGTTCGATTTCGTCTCGGGACTGTTGGACGAGAAGACGGGCTGACCGGCTTTAGGGCGCTATGCCATCGACCAGGATCAGATTGCGGCTGAGCGCTGCATCGCGCACGTCCAGTGCCGCCGCGTACTCGGCGGAGGCGTACCAACGCCTGGCCCGTTCCATGTCTGGAAATTCGACGATGATCAGCGGTTCGGGATGCCACATGCCTTCCAGCGTCTCTACCCGCCCGCCACGCACCAGATAGCGCCCGCCATGCTGGGCGATGGAGGCTGCGGCGCGGGATCGGTAGGTCTCGATCGCCTCTTCGTCGCGGATCGTGACATCGGAAATGACATAGGCGGGCATTTTGATCCTCCGGCATGTTGGCCAGATTATCTATGCCTCGACCAAAGCGCTTCCAGACCCGCCGGCACTACACCGCGTTGGTCAGCCGCACGAATTCCTCGACGCTGAGCGTCTCTGCCCGGCGTGTCGGATCGATGCCTGCACGGGTGAGCAGCGCCTCGCCCCCCAAGCTTTTCACGCTTTGCCGCAGCATCTTGCGGCGTTGGCCGAAGGCGGCTTCGGTGACGCGGCCGAGTTTTTTCACCTCGGCGGCCAGCGGAGCCACGCGCGGCACCAGATGCACCACCGAGGACGTGACCTTCGGCGGCGGCGTGAATGCCTGTGGCGGCACGTCGAAGGCGATCCTCGCCTCCGTTCGCCAGCCGGCAAGAACGCCGAGCCGGCCATAGCTGTCGCTGCCGGCGGGCGCGACGATGCGCTCGGCCACCTCGCGCTGGAACATCAAGGTCATCGAGGTGTAGAATGGCGGCCAATCGCTGACCGTCAACCAGCGCACCAGCAGCTCCGTGCCGATATTGTAGGGCAGGTTGGCCACGATCTTTACCGGGCTGCCGCTCCCGGCCGCTCGACTGGCAAGTGCCGCGAAATCCGTCTTCAGCGCATCGCCGGACACAATCTCGAGCCGGCCGGGATAATGATCGGACACTTCGGCAAGGGCTGCCAGGCAGCGTTCGTCACGCTCGATGGCGATCACGTGGCGCGCTCCATTGGAGAGCAAGGCGCGGGTCAGCCCGCCGGGACCGGGACCAACCTCGATCACGGTTGCATCGGACAAGTCGCCGGCGGTGCGGGCGATCTTGCCGGTGAGGTTGAGGTCGAGCAGGAAATTCTGGCCGAGCGCCTTCTTGGCTTGTAACCCATGACGTTCGATCACCTCGCGCAGCGGCGGCAGCCCGTCGATGCTCATCCCTGCGGTCTCATGCGGCAACCGGCCTCGTGTTCGTGTCGGCCAATTGCCGGGCAAGCTTCAATGCCGCCATCAGGCTGTCGGGCCGCGCCACGCCCTTGCCGGCGATGTCGAAGGCGGTGCCGTGGTCGGGCGAGGTGCGGATGAAGGGCAGGCCGAGCGTGACATTGACCGCTTCGTCGAAGGCCAGCGCCTTGGCCGGGATCAGCGCCTGGTCGTGATACATGCAAAGGGCGACGTCATAGCCTGCCCGTGCCCGGGCGTGGAACAACGTGTCGGCCGGCAGCGGGCCGAAAGCGTCGATACCTTCGGCTCGAAGGATATCGACCGCCGGACGCACGATCCGCTCGTCCTCGAGGCCCATGGCGCCGCCTTCACCGGCATGCGGATTGAGCCCGGCAATGGCGAGCCTCGGCCTTGCGATGCCGAAGCGGCTGGCGAGGTCGGCGGCGGTGATGCGCGCGGTGGCGACGATCAACCCGGTGGTCAGTGCCTTGGGCACTTTCGCCAGCGCGATGTGGATGGTGACGGGAACGGTGCGCAGGTCGGGGCCTGCCAGCATCATCACCGGCATCGCCTCGACGCCGCTGTGCCGGGCTGCCAGATGCGCCAGATATTCGGTATGGCCGGGAAAGCGGAAGCCGGCATCGTAGAGCGGCTTCTTGGCGATGGGGCAGGTGACGACAGCCAAGGCTTCGCCGGCAAGGCAGTCGGCGACGGCACGGTCGATGGCCTCGATGGTGGCGGCCGCATTGGCCGGGTCCGGCCGGCCGGGGCTGTCGATGCCGCGGGCAGTCAGCGGTACGATCGGCAGGGCGCGGGCAAAGACTTGCGCAGCTTGTGCTGGTGTCGTTTCGACCATTGGCAGCGAAATGCCGAGGAGGCGCGCCCGGGAGGCGATCAGCGCCGGATCGGCGAGCAGATAGAAGGGGGGCAGGGCGGCAGCCTCGCGCGCCATGAAGGCGGCGATGGCGATCTCCGGTCCGATGCCGGACGGATCGCCGGCGCTCAACGCGAGCGCAACCATTGTGCTGCTCACGTCAGCGCTTGACGATGCGGGCTTTCGCCTTCAGCTCGTCGACATATTTCTTGCTGAGCTCGTCGGCGTTCTTGTCGCCGGAGCCTTCGTTCTGGAACACCATCTGGGCGACCTTGTCGTCGGACACTTCGCGCGAAGAGCAGATGCCGATGAATTCGACACCGCGTTCGGTCGCGCGCGTGACGGTGGCGCCGCCGACCTTGGTGGCCTTGATCTGTTCGGCCCAGTCCGGCGGCAGTTGCGGCGCCAGCACCCGGCCCAGATCGCGAACGGTGACATCGATCAGACCCTTGGCGAATTCGCGCGTCGTGTCGCAGCCGCTGAAGCGGGCACGCATGGCGTCGGCCTCGCGCTTGCGCTTGGCCAGCGTAGCGCTGCGTTCGGCCGCCGGCACCACGAAGATGACCTGCTGCAGCATGTACTCGGTAGCGCTCGGCTTGGCGCCGCCCTTTTCGAGCATCTTCCTGACAAGGTCTTGTTCGCTGACGGCACCGGTGCCATCGCCGGAACGGTAGCGCGCGCTCAAGGCCTGGTTCCAGGCCATCTGGGCGCGGATGAATTCCTTGAAGTGGCTCTTGCCGACGCCTGACTTCTCCATGACGCCGTCGAGTTGGCTGAGCTGCATCTTGTTGCTCGAAGCAAAGCGTTGATATGCCGCTTCGACCTGTGCGTCGCTGATGCGGATGCCAAGCCGCTTGGCCTCGGCCATGCGCAGCGTCTGGTCGATCATTTCCTGGCCGGCATCGCCCTTCTTGCGCTGCAGCTTCAGGAAGGCGGCGCGATGGGCGATGTCGCCGGTGGTGACCGGAATGTCGTTGACGACGTATTTGATCTCGCTGGCGAAAGCCGGTGGCGTCATCATGGTGATCGATACGGATGTCGCCGCCACAAGCAACGCGAAACCCGCTGAAAAGAGGTATTTCCTCATCGTTGGCATCCCAATTCTATCCCGGTTCCGCCCAATTTTATCGTTTCCCAGGTGCGCGAATCCGTGCCAGCCCTATGCGGCGAAACGATGTCGCCGATTGTTACTGGATCGTGTCGATGGCACTGGTCGACGTGCCGAAGTCGCCGAGGGTGCGGAACGACAGATTGAAGCCGATGCTCTGCGACACCGCCTTGGTATTTATGTCGCGCGACTGCGAGTAGGTCATCAGATAGGTGAAGCAGGAATCGTTGTAGGCGAAGCCGACGCCGTCCTTGACCAGCACGCTTTCCTGCAGGTCGTAGGTTCCGGTGCCGAAGACGCGCCAGTTCTCGGCGAGATGCGTCGAGGCACCGAGCGTGACCTCGTGGCGGTCGGTCGTGAACCCGTATAGCGGCTGGGCCTGGATGAAAGCGTATTTGGCGCTCAGCGACACCGGCAGGCCGGAATAGGCGGCCTTCACCTCGGTGCGACGGTTCTCGAAGGTCTGTTCGTCGAAACGGCCGCTGATCGAGGCAGCGAATCCGTTGGGACTGCTGATGCCGAACAGACCGACATAGTCGGACTTGGTCGTGTCGAGGCCGGAATTGGCGCCGACATTGACCAGATCCGGCGCGGCGAAGGAGTTCTCGCCGCCGATCTGGTAGGATTGGCCGAAAATCGCATTGGTACCCCAGCCATTGTTGTATGAGCCGGAATAGCGGAAGCCGACATTGGCGCGCGAACCGCCTTCGACGCGGTCATAACCGGAGAACTTGTCGCGTTCGAACAAGGTGGTCGCGTCGAAGACCATGCTTTGGGCGTCTTCGTTGGGAACGGCGAGACCGCCTACATACTGTTCGTTCGGGCGCATGAAGACCTGCGCCATCGGCTCGATCACGTGATTGGATCCGCTGGCCATGGAAAACAGCACCGGCCAACGCATCTCGAGGCCTGCGGTTGCCATGAAGCGGGCAAACGACGAGCGCATGTCGTCCTGCTGGCCCAAATTTGTTGCCATCTGATTGATGGCGTCGAGCGAAGCCGACGACGCGTTGAGGTAGTCCACGTCGCCCTGCAGCGCGAGCAACGGCGTCAGCACCAGTCCGTCATCGGTGACGAAGCTCCGCTTCCACTCGGCCTCGGCTGTGAGGCGTCCGGATTCGCCTTCGATGCCAGGAACACGCTGCGTGGGGATGTAGAAGGTCTTGTCGAGATCGTCGCGGCTGATGACGCGGGCGTTGACATTGAGCGACAGCTGGCCGCCGGCCACCGACACGTCGGGAATATAGGCGTAGTCGAGCGACGGCAGCACCCATGGCTGCTGGCCGCTTCGCGCAGAGATGTTGTCGTTGGGTGTATCTTCCTGCACGTCGAAGTGCATGGCGCGCACGTCGAAATAGTTGCGGCCGTTGAGACCCGTCAGATAGACCGTCGACTGATGGACGGAGGCACTATACTTGTCGATGTTGTAGGTGTTCGCGAAGTTCTTGTCGGTCTGCAGCAACACGTCCCAGCCAAAATTCCAGCGCGGATTGATGGCGAACTGGCCCTGCGTGCCCATCATGCCACGGAATTTATTGGGATCGCCCGCTGAGCCCGAATCGACATTGTGGCCAGCGGTGCTGGGGAAAGCAGTCGTGTCGAGGAAGGCATCGGGATCCTGCTGGTGGATTCCGGCGATCTTCAAACTGTACTGGCCATTGTTGAAACGCTGGCGCCACTCGGCCTCACCGAGGAAGCCCTGCTTGGTATAGCCGGTGCCGGTGACGGTCAGGTCATAGGTCGGTGACAAGGCGAAGTAATAGGGAATTTTTACGCCGACGCCGAGATCGCTCTTGTAGACGATGCTGGGGATCAGGAAGCCGCTCTTGCGCTTCACCGTCGGGTCGGCAATCTCGAATGCAGGCAGATAGGCGAGCGGAAAACCGAAGAACTCGAAATTCGCATTCTCGAAGCGAACCGTCTTCTTCTCGCCGTTCCAGATGATCTTCCTGGCCTTGACGCGCCAGGTCGGCGCTTTGTCGGGCTTGTCCTCGCACGGTTCGCAGGCGGTGTAGACGCCATTGTGGAACGTGGTCAGCACGCCGCCCATGCGCTCGGCGCTTTCGGCGGCGAAATAGGCCTTGTCGATGGTTTCGACGCGCAACGCGTTGACGAAGCCGTCGGCGAAGTCATCGGTGATGTCGATATGTTCCGAATTGATCTTGGTGCCGTCGCTGTTGATGACTTCGACATTGCCGCTCGCGACCATTCGCTTGGTGTTGCGGTTGTATTCGACCCGCTGGGCGACAAGGCGATTGCCACCATAGTCTATCTGCACGCCACCGACGGCGGTCACCGTCTGGTTGTCGTTGTTGTAGACCAGCGTATCGGCCGCCAGCAGCATCTGTGAGCCGGACGGAACCGATGTTGCCATGTCGCCGACATCCTGCGCGAACGCCGGCATCGGGACGGCGCTGGCAAACAGGCACGCCAAGGCGGTCGCCGCATAGAGGCGCGCCAAACGGGCCTGCCTGTTGCTGGGCAAAAACGCTTCCCTCACTAGCCGTCTTCCTTGTATAGCAGGAAAGTCACCCCGAAGAACATAGCCACCACGACCGGCACCCATGCGGCTACGACAGTCGGCACGAATCCCGCCACGCCGAATGCCTTCACCAGCACCGAAACGACATAAAGCAGAAAGCCGGCGATGATGCCACCCAGAATCATCGTCGCCGATTGCCCCATCCTAGCAAATCGCATTGAAACCGTTGCCGCAATCAGCGTCATGGCGACGAGAAGGAACGGCAACGCCACCAGCGAATCAAACTGCATGGCAAAGGCATTTGCCTTGAGGCCGAAGGAGCGGGCAACCTCGATCTTTCCGGGCAGTTCATAGAACGGGATGGTTTCGGGCCGCGCCAGCCGCTCTTGCACGAATTCGGGCCTCAGATCGGTCGGCACGCGATCGCTTGCCGATGCCTGGATCGTGCCGCTCTTGAGCGTCTTGACGTCCTGCAAGTCCCAATAGCCGTCGCGCAGGAAGGCGCGCGCGGCGTCCTTGCGCTCGACGATATTGCCTTGCGGGTCGAGAATGAAAAAGACGACATCGGCCATCTCCATGCCCTGGTTGAGGATGGCCCGCGCACCGATGATGGTGTCCCCCGAACCGGTTTTCTGCCGGATCCAGGGTGCGGCATCGGCCGAAACCGTGTTCGATTTGCCGGAACGCAGCTGGGTTTCGATCTGCTCGGACCAGGAGAATGCGTGTGCGGCGAGCGGATTGATGACGCCCACCGACAGGACGCCGAACAGCAAGGCTCCGATGCAGCATGGCAAGAGGAATTGCCAGGCGGAAACGCCGGCGGAACGCGCGATGACCAGTTCGTAGCGCCGGTTGAGCGACACCAGCGTCGCCATCGCCGAGAAGAGACCGACAAACGGCACTGTCTGCAGCATGATCATCGGCATGCGGAGGCCTGAGATGGCCACTGCCGTCCCGTAGGTGAAGCCGGGCAGGCCGGTGGTGCGGCCGGAGAGCTCGGTGAAATCGATCAGGAACACCAGCGCCAAGAGGCCGATGAAGAACCAGATGGTGATCGTCACATAGCGTAAGAAGAAATAGCGGCCCAGCGTCCAGCCCATCAGCCGACCCCTTGCCCTGAAGTGCGGCGCCTGGACAAACGCAGCTTGAGAGCGTTCCAGCTGTCACCGATGTGGGTGGCGAAGTTTGTCATCCAGTCCGCCCACGCCACCGGCAGTTCCATGGTCCGGTTGGAGACGATGAACCAGATCGCCACCGCGGAAGCCACGATCGGCACGCCATAGACCATATAGGCATATTGCGGGATGTCATCGGCCTTGCTGGCGGCAAAAAAGCCCAGCCAGCGCACGAACAGTGATATCCCTATGGCCGTGATGAGCGGATTGACACGCGCCTCGCGGTGCGAGCGGGCGTCTCCGGCGACCGCGAGCGCGATGAGCGCGAAGACCATGGAATACGTCCATTCCGAAAACCGCTGGTTGACCTCGGCCAGGTATTCGTAGGGGTTCTGCTGATAGCTCTTGTCGTTGGCACTTGGGTTGAGCAGATACTGGGTCGTCTGGTCCTTCGGCAGGAGCGTCACCGCCGAAGCCGCCGCCATGAAGGCCGACATATCGAAGGCATAAGAGGTGAACCGGATAACGGAGAGATCCCCGGTCAGCGTTTTGCGATGGATGACGCCGTCATTCATCATCAGCACCTTTTCGCCGCCGCGTTCGACGATGCTGCCGGTCTTGGCGTAATAGACGAGGTTGACGCCTTCTTCGCGTGAATCGGCGACGAAGATGCCGCCCAGCCGATTGTCGGGAAGCCGCTCGCCGACCTGCAGGAACAACCCGTCCTCGATCTTGCGGAAGGTGCCTTCCTGGATGATCAGCGACAACAGATCCGCGCGTGATGACGCCACCAGGGCGCGGTTTTTCTGCCGTGCATAGGGGTCGATGCCGTTGTCGACGGCAAAGGAAAAGACGGCGGCCGCGAGCGCCAAAAGCATGATTGGTCGCACGATCGTCCAGCGCGAGGCGCCCGCGGCGTTGACGACGGCGAGCTCGGAATCCGAATTCATGACACTGAGTGTCTGTGCGACCGCCACCACCAGCGCAAAAGGCACCACGATCGGGATGATGGACGGAAGAATGAGGGCGGCGACCTCGAAGAAGGTCAGCGCCGATTGGCCGCTGTCGGTAACCAGGTCGATCTTTGCCAGCACCTGCGTCGTCCAGACGATGGCCAGCGTCCAGACAAGCGCGGCCATGAAGACCACGAAAGCGCGGCGCATGATGTAGCGTTCAACGACCTTCATGAAGGCTTTTCTCGATTTTCTCGAACGGCATCATGCCACCGCACAAGGGTAGCTGTCCGGCGGCGCCCGCACAACTGGCTCCAACAGAGGCTCGACCCGGTTCCCGTCCCAAGTCAGCCGCCCCGGCGGGCCGGAGTGTCGGCGGGAATGGATAAGAAAGGGAGAACATCGATGGTTAACAACAGGTTGCGGCAAAAAGCGGGGCCGTGCCGCGAAGAATCATTATCGATTCCGTAGGTCATATGGGATGCGAATTCGGCAAAGTCTTGCCAAATGCCGGAAAACGACCAAATGTCGCGCATCGTCTCGAACCGCTTCCCCAAAAGCCGCGCATTCCCCGAAAGCAGGACATGATGAGCCAAAGACCGTCGATCGCCTTCGCCAAATTCTCCGCACCCCAGACCGCGTCGAACAAGAAGGGCACGGTCTTCGTGCTCTCGGCGGATGAGGGCAGCCTGAGCGACGCGGCCAAGGCTTGCGATCCCGGCAAGACACTGGAGCGGGCCTTTCCGGTGGCCGAGTTCACTGGCAAGTTCGCCAGCGTGGTGGAAGTTCTGGCGCCGCAGGGGGCGTCCATCGACAGGCTGGTGGCGGTAGGCGCCGGCAAGGTGTCGGGACTCGACGACTATGCGTGGCTGAAGCTTGGTGGCACCATTGCCGCGTCGCTGCGCAAGGCGACCGACGTGGCCGTGGTGCTCGACCTCGCCGGCGCGTCGCCAAGTGGCAAGGATGCGGCAAGCCTTGCGGCGGGCATTCTCCTGCGCAGCTATTCCTTCGACAAATACAAGACCAGGAAGGACAAGGACGACGGCAAGGCCGAGCCAAAAAAGCCGGTCAAGGTGACCATCCACACCGCCGATCCGGCCGCGGCGAAAAAGGCTTTCACCGATGCCGAGGCGGTGATCGAAGGGGTGCTTCTGGCGCGCGACCTCGTCAACGAACCGGCAAACGTGCTCGGGCCGGTCGAGTTCGCCGCCCGCGCCAAGGAACTCGAGGCGCTCGGCGTCAAGGTCGAGATCCTGGGCGAGAAGGAGATGAAGAAGCTCGGCATGGGCTCGCTGCTCGGTGTCGCGCAGGGCTCGCCGCGCGGCGCCCGCATGGCGATCATGCAGTGGAACGGCGGCAAGCCAAAGGACAGTCCGGTTGCCTTCGTCGGCAAGGGCGTCACCTTCGACACCGGCGGCAATTCAATGAAGCCGGCGTCCGGCATGGAGGACATGAAGGGCGACATGGGCGGTGCCGCCGCTGTCACCGGCCTGATGCATGCGCTGGCCACGCGCAAGGCGAAGGCCAATGTCGTTGGCGTCATCGGTCTGGTCGAAAACGCCGTCGACGGCCATGCCCAGCGTCCCGGCGACATCGTCACCTCGATGTCGGGCCAGACCATCGAGGTGCTCAACACCGACGCGGAAGGCCGCCTCGTGTTGGCCGATGCGCTGTGGTACTGCAACGACCGCTTCCAGCCGAAATTCATGGTCAATCTGGCGACGCTGACCGGCGCCGTCATGGTCGCGCTCGGCCAGCACCATGCCGGCCTGTTTTCCAACAATGACGAACTGGCCGAAAGGCTGACGGCGGCGGGGCAGGCTACACAAGAGCGGCTGTGGCGCATGCCGCTCGGCGCCGAATACGACAAGCTGATCGATTCCAAGAACGCCGACATGAAGAACATCGGCGGCCGCTATGGCGGCGCCATCATCGCCGCGCAATTCCTGCAGCGCTTCGTCAAGGATACGCCGTGGGCGCATCTCGACATTGCCGGCACGGCAATGGGCTCGCCGTCCAACGAGATCAACCAGTCCTGGGCGTCGGGGTTCGGCGTCAGGCTGCTCGACCGGCTGGTGCGCGACAATTATGAGCAGTGAGCGGATTCAATCACTATAGAACGAAGCGATGGCCGACGTCCTGTTCTACCACCTGACCGAATCGACGCTGGAGGATGCGCTGCCAGGCCTCCTGGAGCGCAGCATCGATCGTGGCTGGCGCGCCGTGGTGCAGACCGGCACCGAGGAACGCCGTGATGCGCTCGACCAGCATCTTTGGACCTTCCGTGACGATTCGTTCCTCGCCCACGCAACCGATCGGGAGGCCCATCCCGGCGAACAGCCGATCCTGCTGACCACCGGCGACGGCAATCCCAACCAGGCCAAAATAAGGTTCCTCGTTGACGGCGCGGTGCCGCCCGACCTTGGCGGCTACGAGCGCGCGGTGTTTCTGTTCGACGGCCACGATGCCGCCCAGGTCGAAGCGGCTCGGGGAAACTGGAAGATGATGAAGGACGCCGGCCATGCCGTCACCTACTGGCAGCAGACGCCAGACCGCCGCTGGGAGCGCAAGGCCTGATACATGTCGCCCAAAAATGGCCTCGGTTTTGGGAGAACGGCTGCATAAAAACAAAGATCTAAAGTAAAGCAGGTCGCCTGAACCGTTCAGTCGGCCCGCTTTACCAGTGGCTTGTCGCGGAAGACAGTATCTACTGCTTTGCCTTGATCCGGTCCATTTCCCTGGTGACGTAGTCGCCGTATTTCAATTTCATCGCCTCGTCCGACCGGTTGTGATGCGAACTCCTGAAAACATACCACTCGCCACCAGGTGATTTACGCTTGTAGATCACGTTGCCTGCCTGGCGATGCTCGAAGCAGGTCATCGAGCCCTTCACACCCCACGAGCCGTGCCATTGCGCGCGGTAGCACAACTTGCCGCCGCCGGGAATGAACCACATGCCATCGCCATAGCCCGACTTGCCTTTGTCGTGGGTCCAGGCGTCGAACTGCCGCTGTTTGACGGCAAAGAACCCGGCGCCCTTCTTGGCCCACAGCCACGAATGGTTCTGATAGATCTGGTAGACGCCTTCGTCGGGAACCGCGGTGGCTTTTTGCGCCTGCTCGGCGATTTTCGTCGCCGTTTTGGCTGTCGCGGGGATCTGGAAGGCAAGAACAAGAACGGAGCAGGCGAAGACCGCTCCGAGACGATTTCCTAGTATTCGTTTCACGAAACCCCCTCCACGGACTGATTTATGCCATGCCTCAACCATCTTCCCGAACCGCTGGTTCGGGAAGGATCACGATCAAACAAGGAGATGGAGACCCATCCCGATCACGTCGGGATGGGTAGGCACGATGCGTCTACGGCAGGACGTGCTGGGTCACCCGCCAGTCGGGCAGACCGTAGCCATCCAGCCACGGCCACACTTCCTTCTGGTTGAAGTAGACGACCGAGGTCAACGCTGGGAACTCCGCATAGGATTTACGGGTATCTTCCTGCCACTTCGAGACATAGTCCTGCTTTCCGACATAGCCGAGTTCCGCCACCACGATCGGCTTGTTGAACCCTGCCACGCGGTCATAGCCGGGCTTCAGCATCTCGGCGAACGTACGATCATGACCGGCCTCGTTATTGTCCTTTTTCTGCAGACCGAACACCGACAGGCCGATGACATCGACGTAATCGTCGCCAGGGTAGTATTTTTCCAAGCCCTCTTCGCCTTTGGGTGACCACATGTACTTGGCGGCCGGCGCGGCTTTGCGGCAAAGATCGACTTCGCGCTTGTAGGCGGAAATCCAGTCCTTGGGCGCCCAGTTGGCCCAGGTGAAGCGGCCGTTCTTGTCTTCCATCTCCTGCGCCCAGCGAATGGTCACCGGGCTCTTCATCTGTCCCACCAGGTCGCAGATCGCCTGCATGTTGGCGTCATATTTGCCGCCCAGTATGCCGTCGCGCAATTCGGGCGGGGTGATGCGCCAGTCCTTCGACCAGGTCCACGGCTCAATCGTGATCAGCAGCGAACGGCCGCGTTGCAGCGCATAGGCGTCGGCCTGTGGCAGTGTCGCCAGATCGACGTCCTCCCAGGGTAGGAACAACTCCTCGATGCTGGCACTCTTGTCGGTGCTGAAGTCCCCATAGGGATCATAGGATCCGAATGCGGAGGCGGCACTGCTCGTCTGAACGGGGTCCGTCCCTGCGACGGAGCCGGCGCCTCCTGCGGTGGGGAACGCGGCGCTCCCGCCCAATACCAGCGCGATTGCAAGTGCATTTGCTGCAGAGCGTTTCATGTCTGACCTCCCATGGCTTCAACTTCCCGCGGAAGTAAAGCTTCGCCCGTACGCATCGATGTTTGATCGACACGACTATCCAAAACCAATAAGCCCTAATGGCGCAATCTGCGGGATTTCGGAGCGACCATCGGCGGGTGTGCGAGCCTTCGCACAGAGCCCACCCAAATTATCTCTCACGGCACCAACACCGAGGAGCTACTGAGAGAAGTTCGCCGCGATACTCACAAATTCGCGTCAATATCCCGATATATCATCACTAGCTAATTTAAGAGCCGGTCAGGGCCAAGAGTCAAGTGCAATTAACGGTTGCTTAACCTTAACACGCGCGACATGGTTAACGCTGCTAGCGGACCGGTTCCCTCCGAGCAGCCTCGCCCCCGTCAGCCGGCACTGAAAAATTTGCCGGCTTGTCCCGACAGGGCTGGTCGGTTGCGATTGCTCCGCCCCGATTCAAAGGCGTCAGGTAACCAAGCCTCAGGGATTGTAGTTAACGAATACTTAATTTAGTTGACTCTAAGCAAGGGCGGGCTGATTCTGCCTCCCGGGTTTGAGAGCTTTCAGCCTTCTGTCGGCGGAAGCCCAAGTGGCGGCGAGTAAGTTATGAGTGCTTCCGTACAGGCACGCATCATCGGCCATACGAGCAGACGGGCGCATCGATCCGAAGCGGCTCTGGCCGTCACTGCGCGGAAGGGGCCCTTTCTGGTTCCCGTTCTGTCGGCCACTCAGCAATGGATATTGAGACTCGCGCTGGCTTTCTGGTTCGTCACACTCGGGTTTTTCTGGATCTGGTGGCTGAAGCCCGAGCATGTCGAGCGTGTCGGGCCATACACATTCGCGACGCTCATTCTGCTCTGGCTCACGCTCATGCCGCTGTACTTCCTCTTGAATGTGCATGCGTCGAAGAAACCGTCCAAGCTTCACACGATCCCGAAGCGTTCTCGGGTCGCGATGGTGGTCACCAAGGCCCCGTCCGAACCGTTTGCCGTGGTTGCGCGCACGCTCGAAGCGATGCTGGCGCAGGATTACCCACATGACACCTGGCTGGCGGACGAGGACCCTTCCGAGGAGACGGTTCGCTGGTGCGAGGCTCACGGCGTGCTTATTTCGACGCGGCGCGGCAGGGAAGACTATCACCGCACGACATGGCCGCGCCGCACCCGCTGCAAGGAAGGCAACCTGGCGTTCTTCTACGACCACTATGGCTATGAGCGTTACGATTTCGTTGCTCAGATGGATGCGGATCACGTACCGACGCCGACTTATCTCAGGGAAATCCTTTATCCCTTCGCCGATCCCTTGGTTGGCTATGTCTCGGCGCCGAGCATTTGCGACAACAATGCCGCCGAGAGCTGGTCGGCGCGCGGCAGGCTGTTTCCGGAAGGGATGTTTCACGGCCCCCTGCAGTCCGGCCATACGGGCGGTGGAGCTCCGCTCTGCATCGGCTCGCATTATGCCGTGCGGACCAAGGCGCTGAAGCAGGCGGGCGGTCTCGGTCCGGAACTGGCGGAGGATCACTCCACCTCCATGCTGATCAACGCGGCCGGATGGCGTGGGGTGCACGCGCTCGACGCCATCGCCCATGGCGACGGCCCACAGACCTTTGCCGATCTCGTGACCCAGGAATTCCAGTGGTCGCGAAGCCTGGTGACGATCCTGCTCGAATATTCTCCCACATATTTTCCCAAGCTTCCGCCGCGGCTGAAGTTCCAGTTCCTGTTCTGCCAGCTCTGGTATCCGCTGTTCGCCGTCTTTGCGCTGCTGATGTACGTCACGCCGATGTATGCGCTGTTCACCGGGCGTAACTTCGCCAATGTCATGTACGCCGACTTCCTCGTCCACTATGTGCCCAACGCCGTCGCCCTGGTTGGCTTGGTTATGATGCTGAAGGCTTTCGGCCTCTCGCGCCCGATGACGGCCAAGACGATCAGCTGGGAAGGCACGCTGTTCCTCTTCTTCGCGCGCTGGCCCTGGGTGCTCGCCGGCACGCTGTCGTCGATCCGCGACTATCTGACCAAATCGTTCGTCGATTTCCGGGTCACGCCAAAGGGCAGCGGCCCAAAGAACCTGCTGCCGGCCCGCGCCCTCGCTCCCTATGTGGCGCTGGCGATCGGCGCGGCGCTGCCCGTGCTGCTCGTGGATCACCCCTTCGACGCCACCGGCTTCTACTGGTTCGCCGCCTTCAACGCCTTCCTCTACGGGCTTCTGGTGGTGGTCATCGTCGTAAGGCACGTCATCGAGAACAGGATCCCGTTGCGTGCCAATGCCGCGAAAGTCGCCTTACAGGCGTCGCTTGCCACGCTGGCGCTCGCCGTTCCGGCCGCGAGCTTCTACGATCGCGGCATGGAAGGCGTCTATGGCCTGCAGCAGGGCGCCGGCGGCCTCCGCATTGTCAGGATCGCCTATGTGGTTTCCGGCGCCGGCCAGGGCGACATCGGTGCCCGCAATTTCTACTTCGATCCAGCTTGGGGATCGCCCCGCTGACGCCGTGAGGCGTACGCGCGCAAGCAGCTTCCTGAATTGCATTTGGCTTGATGGCTGCCGGCGACCGCGGCAGTGGCGGGCGCGAGCTCAAAAGATCAAATTTTAATAATATCCGATCGAGCGCTGAAAGACCGCGCTCATCATGTCGCTTGCACGAATTTTAATAAGCTTCCTCTAATATTTGGCCACGATGTGAGCGGCGATGGGCTGCTCACGTGGCGCGGAAAAGCAAATAAGAGAGAATAGATCTCCGCGCTCCAGCAACTTGTATTCGTGGCAGGGGAAGGCGATGAAAAAATTTATGGAAAGCGGGGCAAGGATCGGCAAGAAATATGCCTGTGCATTTGCCGCTGTTGCATTGATCTCGATGGTGTCCGGTTGCCAGGGCATGGATGCGACCAGCTCGATCGGCACCAAGCCCGTGGTTCATACGCTCGGCAAGAAGGTGCACTACATCAAGAACAAGCGGCTGCATCTGATCAACCGCAAACCGCTCACACAAATGACCACCGTGACGCGCACGAGGCAGGAGGCCTATGCGGCCTTCGTGCGGCCGCAGCGGGTCGGCAGGCCGGCGCCGGTGAAGGTTTCCTATAGGCCGGGCAATGGCGGCCCGTTCCTGGGTCATTCGCCCTGGATTTGCGGGCCGAGCGGTTTCGGCCAGCGCGCCAGCTGCCGTTCGCGTTACTAGAATCAAACCCAAAAGTGGCGGCGCGATTTGACTGAAGAGTCGGCCGCTCTGGTCTTCGCCGGGGGGCGAAAGTCGAGGGCGGGAGGTTGGCGCATGCGTTGCGCCTTGCCTCTTGCCCTCGACCGCCATTCTTGGCGACACCAGTCGACGAACCTTGCCAGCCCTTCCTCGGTCGGCACCTTCCTGGCAGCCGGCTGAGCCGGTCATCACAATCGGCATGGAACCTCCAGGGTGTTCCGATCAGGTCACGATGGCCGGCTAGGGCGTTGCCAGCCGTCATTGTCACCGGAAGCCGGCTGCGGCCGCGCGACATAGGCCGATGCTCCATTCGCCTCGTGATAGACACGTGCCAGCATTTCCGCCAGGACGCCCGACGTCACCATCTGCACCCCGGCGATGAGCAGGAAGAAGCCGGTGAACAGCATCGGGCGTGTTCCGATGTCCTCCGCGAAAAGCAACTTGAGGCAAAGCAGGTAGGCGAGGATGAGCGAACCCAGCGCGCCAAGCACAATGCCGATGCCGCCGAAGAAATGCCCGGGCCGTGTGCGATAGCGCATGAAGAAATACATGAACACCAGATCGAGCACGACCCTGAAGGTGCGCGAAATGCCGTATTTGGACTGGCCGTGGATGCGGGCATGATGCGTCACCACCTCCTGCGCGATGCGTCTGGGGGTCGTCACCGTGGCCAGCCAGGCCGGGATGAAGCGGTGCATCTCACCATAGAGCTTGACGCTGCGGATCACGTTGCCGCGATAGACCTTGAGGCTGCAGCCATAGTCCTTGAGGCGCACGCCGGTGACACGCGCGATCAGTGCGTTGGCGATGCGCGAGGGCAGTCTGCGCATGAAAAAACCTTCCTGGCGGTCCTTGCGCCAGCCGACCACCAGGTCGAGATCCTCGCTCAGCAGGCGGTAGACCATGCGCGGGATGTCGAAGGGATCATTTTGCAGGTCGCCGTCGATCGTGGCGATGACGTCGCCGCGCGCCGCGTCGATGCCGGCCTGCATCGCGGCGGTCTGCTTGTAGTTGCGCACCAACTCGACCGCATGCACATGCGGGCCGTAATGCATTGCCAGGCGCCTGATCTCGCTCACCGTCGCGTCGGTGCTGCCGTCATCGACCAGCACGACCTCCCACGGCTGGTCGTAGCGCTCCATCGCCTGGTGAATCCGTGCCAGCAACGGCTCGACGTTGTCGGCCTCGTTGTACATGGGTACGACGATGGACAGCGTATGGTCCGGCATTACCGCGCCGTCAGGCAGTCCCGAAGCTGGGATGGGCAATACGTTCATTGGGATGGCTTCCTTGCAGGTCCGACAGCCGGGTTCCCCGGCAGCGTCGATTTCGAGGGAAACAGCCAGGCGATCGCGCCCGTAGCGATAGCCGAGCAGAAGATGAACAGGTGCAGCGCCAGGGCCGCCTGCAGGCCGCTCTTCATCGCGATTCCGGATGTGAGCAGCGCCGCCGCCGCACCCGCTTCATAGGTGCCGAAGCCGGCGACGCCTTGCACTGGCAATATGGCGGCGCCTTCGGCTCCGACGACGCCGGGAAAGGCGGTGGTGAAAGATGTCCCCAATATCAGCGCCAGCAGCCATCCCTGCACGGTGAGCTTCAGCGACCAGTTGGCGATCGTCCACCACCAGCCGTAGCGGGAGCGCCCGGTCGCCTCGGTGAAGGTGTCGCGAAGCAGGCCGAGCTTGGCCACGATCCTGCCGCGCCCGGCCCAGTCATGCGGCGCGCGCGCCCAGCGCGGCAGGTACCAGGCCGCGGCGATCAAGGCGGCCACGCCAGCAATCCTTATCGCCGGATGCAGGCCGGGCCACACCGCCAGGGCCAGCACGCCGACGACGAAGGCATCCTGCAGCCTGAACCACAGCAGCGAGGCGCTGGCACGCATGATCGGTACGCCGAAGACCTGGCGCAGGAGGAGCGGAAAGGCTGTCTCGCCGCCACGGAAAGGGACGACGTTGATCATCGCATTGTGGATCAGGATAATGCGCAGGCAGGCGCCGAAGCGGCCATGCACTTCGTCGCGGAACTCGTCGCAGACGCGCAGCGCACGCAAGACATAGGTGACGAAAAACGCGATCGTCGCCACCGCGAACGTGCCGGGCGTGATGCGGTCGAAGGCGTCGCCGACCATGCGCCAGCGCGAGTCGCTGGCCAGCCAGGCCAGCAGGGCCAACGTCACGACTATCGAGATTGCCCGTTTCAACCAATTCTCCGCCGGTTTTCACCGCCGAGTTCCAGCGGCGGCATCGCGTGGCGCCCGAATATCCCTGGCGTCATCGGGGATCGGTTTGCCTGGCCCACCGCCTTGCCCGCCTTCCGCGGGCGAATGCGGGGCCGCTGACACGTCGGGACCATATCCTGTCCGAGGCCCGCGGCCCCAGACTGTCGCGGCTCTCATGGACGGGTGATCCTATAGACCAGCAAATCATCCGAATCCACAAGCTTGGTTGCGGTCTTGTCCAGATAGTCGATGACCCCGTCATGATGCTCGACGAACAACCGGTCCTGTTTGTCGGCTGCGTTCTTGGCCGTGCCGAACAGGTCCGCGCCTTGCGCGCGCAACTCCTCGAGCTGCGCGATCGCGGTAGCGTCGTCGGCGACGAATTTCGACCATTCGACATCGCCTCCGCCAGGCGGGAACACCCAGCCGCGCGCCCTGCTGTAGTAGACGGCGACGGGATCGCCGGCCTCGGGCGCGATAGCGACGACGAGGTCGCCCGGGCGCGCCAACCGCGCCAATTCCTCGCCAAGCAGCTTGCCTTTCATGGCGATCGGCGTCTTCATTGTCCTGACGAGGGGAAAGGTCGACCACACGAGTGCGATGGCCGCGATGCAGATCGAGCGCAGTACGACCGCCGGCGACAGAACGGTTCCCGATGCAAGCGCTGCCAGGAGAAGCGCGCCGCGGCCGCAGAACATCGCGAACGGCACATGGAAAATGTGGTAGTTCCAGGGATTGCTGGTGATCTCGCGCGCCGCCGCCAGGTAGACGGCCATGGCCGCGGCCAGCCAAACATAGGGAATGGCCGAAAGGGTGCGTCGCCTCGGGTCTTCGGCGGGTCTGGGCGGCATCCAGAAGCCGATCGCGATCAGCACCATGAACGGATAGCCGTAGAACCACCAGACCGACGTGTTCCATACGGATTTGAAGTAGAAGCTGTTCCTGAAGAATGTCCAGAAGCCGGAATCCCAGATATAGCCGCTGCCGGCGACATGAAACGGCGGATAGCTGCGGCCGAGATAGATCGCCCAGCTGAAATAGGCGCCGATGATGGCCAGGCTCAAAAGCCCCGACAGGAAGACCCTGGTCGCCTGCTTCCACTTCTTCTCCAGCATCCAGCAGACCATCAGGTAGAAGATGACGGCGCCGGCGGCGAGGCCTGGCGGCTTCGACAGCACGCCGAGCGAGAAGCTGGCCGTGGCGAGCGGCAACAGCCAGCCGCTGCCGCCGGCCCAGTATTTCGCGAAAAGCCAGACGCCGAGCGTCACCAGGGCCAGCATCGCGGGGTCGGGAAGAAACGAACTGTCGATCATGATCGCCGCCGGCATCAGCGCGTAGGCAAGTGCCGCGGCGTGGGCGTGCGTCTCGCCCCAGAACAGCGCCGTTAGTCTGTGTAGCGAAAACACCGTCACCAGACCGAAGAAGGCCGCAACCATGCGGCCGAACCAGTCGTGCCAGCCGAAGAGTTGGTAGAGCAGGGCGGTCAGATAGCTGACGATCTGGAACTCGCGGCCCTGATAACTCGGCCCGGGCCCGGTCCAGCTGACCTCGGGGAAGAAGATGTTCCAGCTGTGCTGCTGGAAATTGTCGGCCATCATTGCCGTGCTCGTCTCGCGCCAGCTGAAGGCGTCGACCAGCGGCAAGGTTATGTTGTGGAACCTGAACACGACCGCAATGAACAGGATCCCCAGCAAGATCGCCGTGTTGGGGCTCAGGTAGTCGCGAGCAGCCGTATCCGAGCCGGCCGACTGCCGCAGGTATTGCTGAACTTCGGCCTGATCCAATTCCGGGTCGTCCGTCATTTGAAACCGCGTCCTCTCTGATGTCCGCGGATTTTGTTTTTGCGCGCGATTGTCAAAGGTGCGGCAGTATACGACGCAATCCCTAATTTTGACGACAGCGGCTATGCGTGTCTCGAATAGTTGTTGTCGTCGGCTTCGCGAACGTTGACATCGCGGTTCTCGCGGCTGTTAAATAGTTCGCATGGCTGTCGCGCCGATAGCGCCGCCGTGGGTCAAGCAGACATGCGAATGCCAATTGTGCAGATAGCTCCGACCAGATCGCCGCCGCCTTGTGTCGACCGTCGGCGACACAAGGAACGTCGTCGGTTCGCAAGTTGCGCGCAGCTACTGTTTCTCCTGGCCCTCTTCGGCCAGACGGCCCTTTCGGGAACGGCGCACGCGGCTGCCGCCAAGGACAGCGCACCCGCGCAAGCGAATAGCGCAACTGTTCCGACAGCCTACGAACTGCAGCTTCTATATGCCGACCGCACATGGGTATGGAAGAACGGAGCGGCCTATTTCGCGCAGGGCGATCGGCACCTCAAGGCCTGGACATCCGGGCAGGACACGGCATCTGTCGCGGAGGGCAGATGGCTGGTGACCAGCGGCGGCAAGATGTGCATGGAGCTCGCCTGGCGGTCGAAGGGCTACACCGGCAAGCAGCATCGCACCTGCTACAGCCACCGGATCCAGGGCGGGAACATCGAGAAACGCAAGGATCCGGATGGGGAATGGTACAGTTTTAGGCGATCGCCCGAGGGTCTTTCCGACGAAGACCGGAAGTTCGAAACAGGCGACACGAAGGGCGCGCGGTTCGAAGAGGCGCGCAAGCTGGTCGATTCCAAGAATTAGGCCGTGTCCAGCCGCGCTGAGACACGGCCGGACCCGCCCCGGAGGCTCCCCCAGTCTTGATCCCTGGTGGTACCGTTCAGCATGGCCGGCAAGAGCCATGACGCCAATGACTCTCGCAACCCGCTTCCGACCCATCCAGACGGCTCATGCCGGAGTGCCTGTCAAGGAACTGGCGAATCGCTTATGGTGAAGCATCACGCGGTTCGGCGGGTGCGGTCGGCACGCCGACCGCCGCTTGATATCATTCAAATCGTATATGACAGAACGACAAGATGGTGGGGCCTACCATACGGTTTTGATGAAATTTAATAATTAGTGATGTCTAATGTTCAGGTGTGATGTGCGAAGGGTCACTCATACGGCGTGAAAGCGGCGAAGGCATAGGTATGTCGCGACGCGCTCTTGGATTACACTTGATAGCAAGGGACAAATGATGAACAATTCGGCAATGGGCGCGTTTCGCCCAAGCAAAAATATCGTATCTATTGTTACGGCTGCAGTGATGAGCTTTATGGTTGCGGGTTGCCAGGGGATGGATGCGACCGAAACCAATTCGGTTCTCATCAAGCCTGTGGTCCATGCGGTCCGCAGCGAGCCCGCGGTCCAGCCGGTCCAAGCTGGATACTTCGTACGTTCGCTCAGAGCCGAGCCTCAGATCCTGATGACCAGCACAGTTCGAACGACCGAAAGAGATTACGCCTTTGCATCGCCGATCAAAGTCCGCACGCCGGCGCCGGTGAAGGTCTCTTTCAATCCGGGCAGTGGCGGCAGGTTCCTGAGCGGTTCGCCTTATATCTGCAGCCCTAGCGGGTTTGGCCAACGCGCGAGCTGCCGCCCCCGCTATCTCTGATCTATCGAGCCGCGGCCGAAGCTGCCGCCTTGATCGGCGGCAGCTTCATCGGCTTTGTCTCCAGCCCAAAAAATGGGGCAGCCGTTCTGACGATCGTGTCGATGTCGGAGAGCTCCGGCACGAAGCCGAGATGTTCGCGTGCGCTTCCCGGATCGGCGTAAAGCTCCGCCGGATCTCCCGGGCGCCGGTTCCTGAAGACGGCCGGGACGGATCTTGACGTCATACGGCCGACCGCCTGGACAATCTCCTTGATGGATACGCCCCGCCCTGTGCCGAGGTTGACCGCCAGGCTTTGTCCGCCGCCCTCAAGATAAATAAGGGCCTTCAGATGGGCGCGGGCCAGATCGCTGACGTGGATATAATCGCGTATGCAGGTGCCGTCCGACGTGTCGTAGTCCGTGCCGAAAACCTCGATCTCATCGATGATGCCTGATGCGGCCATGAGCACTCTGGGAACAAGGTGCGTTTCCGGCGAATGCCACTCACCAAGTTCGCCGTCGGGATCGGCGCCGCAAGCGTTGAAATAGCGCAGGATCACGAATTTCATTCCGTATGCGGACGCATAGTCGGAGATGATCTGTTCGCCCATCAGCTTGGTGCGCCCGTAAGGGCTGATCGGATTTTGCGCGGAGGTCTCGCGAACGGGCAACGCTTCCGGCACGCCGTAGGTTGCGCAGCTGCTGGAGAAGATGATGTTCTCGATTGAGTTCGCACGCGCCGCATCGAGCACCGCGATGGTGCCTGTCACGTTGGTCGAATAGTATTCGGCCGGCTGGTGAACGGATTCTCCGACATAGGCCAGCGCCGCAAAGTGGATGACCGCCGTCGGTTGATATGTCTTCATCGCGGCCCGCAGCGCGGTCTGGCTGCGGATGTCGCCGACGACAAGCGGACCCCAGGCGACGGATTTCTTGTTGCCGCGGCTCAGATTGTCGAAAACCACCGGCAAATAGCCGGCGGCGGCCAGCAGCTTGCAGGTGTGGCTGCCGATGAAGCCGGCCCCACCTGTCACCAGGATTGCCGCACGGGTCATGAAGCCGTGGCTCCTTTGGCCAGCTGGCTTCCGTAAAGCAGGGTATCAAAATACTCGACGGTACGTGCGAGCCCCTGGCGCAGGCCGACTTTCGGCTCCCAGCCGAGATTGGCCCTGGCAAAGGAAATGTCCGGCTTGCGCTGTCTGGGATCGTCGATCGGCAGTGGCCGATGCACGATCTTCGATTGGGAGTTGGTGTAATCAATGACCAGTGTCGCCAATTCCATGATGGTGAATTCGCTGGGGTTGCCGAGGTTGACCGGGTGCGTGGGCGCACTCGGCGTATTCATCAGCCGGACAAAGCCCTCGATCAGGTCATCGGCATAGCAGAACGAACGGGTCTGCAGGCCGTGGCCATAGACGGTCAGGTCTTTGCCCTGCAGCGCCTGGACGATGAAGTTCGAAACCACGCGCCCGTCATCGGGCTGCATGCGGCGGCCGTAGGTGTTGAAAATGCGCGCGACGCGGATATCGAGGCCATACGTTCTCGAATAGTCGAAGAACAGGGTTTCGGCCGAGCGCTTGCCTTCGTCGTAGCAGGACCGCGGTCCGTGCGTATTGACGTTGCCGAAGTAGCTCTCGGGCTGTGGGTGCACAAAGGGGTCGCCATAGATTTCCGAGGTCGAGGCCTGGAATATCTTGGCATTGTTCTGGCGCGCGAGCTCCAGAAGGTTCAGCGAACCAAGCACGCTCGTCTTGAAGGTATGAATCGGGTCTGCCTGGTAGTGCGGCGGAGAGGCTGGGCAGGCGAGATTGTAGATCTCATCGAACTGAAGACCCGAAGGCAGTGTATCAACGATATCGTGCTCGATACACATGAATCTCGGATTACGCAGAAGGGTATTGAGATTGTATCTCTTGCCGGTGTGGAAATTGTCCAGCGCGACGACGTCGTATCCGTCCCGCAAAAGGCGTTCGCATAAATGCGATCCTAGAAATCCAGCACCTCCGGCGACCAGGGCGCGGCTTCGTTTTTGGTTGGCGCCCCTTTGGCTGCCGGATTCCAGTTTCAGAACCTTGATGAGCTTACTCATGCTTTCCCCGCACGCATCGCACACGCTATCGCCAGCCGGACAAAGCATTGCCCAGCCACTTCCATGAGAACGCGGCAAACCTCCGCATCCGCGGAATCGCCATCGCTGATGTGCTTTAATTGTCCTTTGGGGTTCGCGAAGCTGGTGCCGCTACACGATCTATGTGCCGCCGCTCAGCATTCTCCGTGCCCCGAAATCGCGATCACACGTCTGGTGCCATCATCGTCGATTGCTCGCCCAAATTGCACATCCCAACGCATCAAAAATATACCTGTGGAAATTATAGTCAACTAAATTAGCAATTCCTTAATCATATCTGTTTACGAATGGTTAATCATAAAGCCGATGTCGGCTTCTCCAGGCCGAGCCATAGGCGTCCAAGGACGATTCTCTTTGTGAATCAGCGTATTGGCTCGACCATCGCAAATTAGATGGTCGGACGAGGCATGCTCGTTTTAAGGCCGACTCAGAGCTTGGCAGCGAGGGATTCCAAAAAAGAACCGGTGAGACAATCTTCGGCGCGCGCCCGAGCCAGTGGTCCCATCTTGCCAGAAAGTGTCCACGCGCATTCATTTCATTGGAGAATGCCGGTCATTATCGCAATTGCGTTTGAGCGCATAGGTAGAACCTTGTCTGCCTTGTTGTGCGGCCATGCCGCCGATCTGGTTGCTGCCCCGTGTGATCCGCTTCTGGGGTCTTCTCGGTCGCCCGCTCCAGCGGCCGGAAAGCCGCGGCATCTGGCCATCGCCTTTTGATCGTCGGGGCGCTATTGGCAAGGTCACGATAGCCTGTGGTGATGTGAATGCGCTTTCTGTTTGTCCTGATCCTGCTCGCCGGCACCGGCATCGGTGTCATCTATCCCTGGGCGATGAGCAATTTCTCCGGTCATGAGATCGGCACCTGGCGGGTCTATGAGCAGGGCCGCTTCAAGCCGCGGACGGTGCCGCTCGGCAGCCGCGACGCGCCGGTGCGGGTGCTGGTCGACCTGACCGCAAGAGCCGAACGCATCGTCTCGCAGCAGCGCACCGTGCTGACGCTGACCGCCGCCAGCAGTGGCCGCACGGTGCTCGCCTCGACGCTCCAGTTCAACCATTCCGACAATCCGCGCCAGGCCAGCCCCCAGCTGCCAGACAAGATCTTTCGCGACGAGGCCGGCGTGATCGAGACCATCAGCCCAGGCCCTTATATCTTCACCGTTGGACCGGGTGATGCCGACGACATACCGATGCGAGCGGTCGATCTCATTTTGCGCTCCGGTGTCGGCGAGATCGACAGCCGTGCGCGGCCGATCGGCTTCTCGCTGGTGGCGGTCGGCTTGATCGGGTTTTTGCTGACTTTGCGCACTCGCGGCGGCCGGCCGGAAAATCCGAACTCGCAGCCGCCACCGCCGCGCTGGGGCAGGGGCTGATGCAAGTCGCCCAAAGTGTGCAGCGGTTTTGGGACAACGACATGCATAACGGTACCGAACCATGAACTACCGCCATGCCTATCACGCCGGGAATTTTGCCGACGTCGTCAAGCATGTCGTGCTGACGCGATTGCTCGAGTATCTGAAGCAGAAGGACAAGGCGTTTCGGGTCATCGACACCCATGCCGGCATCGGCCGCTACGATCTGTCGTCGGTCGAAGCGCAGAGGACCGGTGAGTGGCAAGGCGGCATCGGCAGGCTGATCGATGCCCCGTTTGCCGCACCGGTGGCGGCACTGCTTGCGCCTTATCTGGAGACGGTGCGGTCGCTCAACCCCGAGGGTGGCATCCAGAAATATCCGGGATCGCCGCTGATCGTGCGTCACCTCATGCGCAAGCAGGACCGGCTGACGGCGATCGAGCTTCACCCCAAGGATGTCGCGAAGCTGAGGACGCTCTTTGCCGGTGATTTCCAGGCCCGGATCATCGAACTCGATGGCTGGCTGGCGCTCGGCGCGCATCTGCCGCCGAAGGAAAAGCGCGGCCTGGTTCTCATCGACCCGCCATTCGAGGAGGCGGGTGAGTTCGAGCGCCTCGTTGACGGGCTCATGAGGGCGCACAAGCGGTGGCCCGGCGGCATCTATGCGCTGTGGTATCCGGTCAAGGACCGCAAGGCGATCATCGCCTTCCGCAAGGCGCTGAAGCAATCCGGTATCCCGAAGCTGCTCGACATAGAATTCGAGATCAGGCCGGCCTCTTCGGAGCCCAGCCTCGACGGCAGCGGCCTGCTGGTGGTCAACCCGCCATTCACGCTGGAGGGCGAGCTGCGGACGCTGCTGCCGGCTTTGCACGGATTGCTTGCGGTGGGGAGGCCGGCGCACTGGTCGCTGGAATGGCTGGCAGGCGAGCAGGCTTGACGGTGAAGGGCTTCAGATCTCGCCATTCGGGGCCAGGTGCGAAAATGCCCGCGTTCCGGCAGGGTTGGGAAGGCGGGCTCCTTAACAACCCGGGCTCGCGCTAATCCGGCTTTGGCCAACGCGGTTTCAACCTGGGAAACCATTGTTTCCGCAACCGCTTGACCGCCGCCAAGCGAATCCGCACAGTGCGCGCAATCGACCTTGAGAGGCTGTCATGACTCGCTTCGCCAAATCCGCACTTGCTGTCCTGATTTCGCTCTGCACACCGCTGGCCGCGCCTCTCGGTGTCACCCAGGCCGTGCAGGCGGCCGACCTTGGCGTCTATTCCGACGACGATGGCGGCATCTGCGGCGAAGCCTGGGTGCTGAACAAGATCACCAGCCGCTTCTCCTACCAGGTGCACCACGTGCCGCATCTGCCGGATGTGCGGATCACCGATTTCCAGCGCATCCACCAGCACCGCTATCTGCCGGCCAACGATACCTGGCCGATCGGTCGCCGCTACTGCGGCGCCACCGTCAGTCTCTCCGACGGCCGTGACCGCACCATCTGGTATCTGATCGAGGAAGGCCAGGGTTTCGCCTCGATCGGCGACAATGTCGAATTCTGCGTCTCGGGCTTCGACCGCTGGATGGTTTACAACGGCCGCTGCCGCGTCCTGCGCTGAACGCGGGGTTTTCTGTTTCCAATCACTTTTCGCGCCCGCGGCCCGATCGGCCGCGGGCGTTTTTCCGTGCTGTGTTGACAGAAGATGCGATCCGCCGCATTTCTATGAGACAGACCTGTCTCATCACTGGTAAGCGTCATGACGTCATCGCCTGCTTCCGACAAACGCCAGCACGTCATTGAAACCGCCTACGCGCTGTTCAAGCGCGCCGGCTTTCACGCCACTGGCATCGACCGGATCATCGCCGAAGCCGAGGTGGCCAAGATGACGATGTATCGGCACTTCCCGAGCAAGGACGAGTTGATCGTCGAGGTGCTCGACTACCGCGCCATGCGTTTCGACCGCCAGCTCGACCGGCTCGCCCAGGAGGGCATCACGCCAGAGCAGAAAATCGGAAAAATCTTCAGCTGGCATGAACGTTGGTTCCGCAGCTCGGATTTTCATGGTTGCCTGTTTGCACATGCGCTGGCCGAGTTCGGCGATCCGGGGCATCCGGTATTCAAGGCTGTCGCCAGGCAGAAGAACGGCCTCAAGCGGCGCATGCGGTCGATCCTCGAGGAGGTAATGCCGCGCGGCCGCGCCGAGAGTGTGGCGGCGACACTGCTGATGCTGATCGAAGGGGCGACCTTGCTGGCGCAGATGGGGCAGGCGGACACCGCCATTCGCGACGCCCGCAAGGCGGCCCTGAGCTTCGTCGCCGCTTCGCGCGGGTCGCAATGAGCCCGCTGGTCATCGGGCTCGCGCTGTTTGCCGCGATCCTGCACGCAACCTGGAACGCCTTCCTGCGAACTGGGGCCGACAGGTTGTGGACCGTCACCGTCATGAGCTTCTCCAGCACGGCGCTCGCCATTCCCTTCGTCATCTTCCATGCCCTTCCGGCCGCGCAGGCCTGGTTCTATATCGTGCTCTCGGCCTGCCTTCAGGTCGGCTACAGCTTCTTTCTGGTGGCCGCCTACAGATATGGCGAGCTGGGACAGGTCTATCCGATCGTTCGCGGCAGCGTGCCGCTGCTTGTCACGCTCGGCGGATTTTTCCTGGCCAGCCAGCAGCTCACCATGCCGCAAACAGTCGGCGTCGCGCTGGTCGCCGGCGGCATCATGGGCCTTTCACTCGGAAGGGGCAGGGCCGCCACGACATCGATCCTCTATGCGCTGGCAACGGGCGCGATCATCGCCGCCTATGCGACAGTCGATGCGATCGGCGTTCGCGCGGCGGGAAATGCCGGCGCCTATACCGCCTGGGTCCTGCTGATCTACGGCACCTTGCTATCGGCGACCTTCGTCGCCTGCCGTGGCCGCCTTACTGTCGACCCGCGGGCACCGGAAACCTGGAAGGCGCTGGGCGGCGGCCTGTTCGCACTTCTGGCCTATGGCGTCGTGGTCGCGGCCTTCGCGCTCGGGCCGGCCGGCCCGATCACCGCGATCCGCGAAACCAGCGTCGTCTTCGCGGCCTTCATCGGGCGTCTGTTCCTCGGCGAGATGCTGACGCCGCGGCGGGTCGGCGCCTGTGCCATTGTCGCGCTCGGCGCCATCTGTCTTGGCTATCAGCCGTGAGGAAAATCCGCATCGCGACGATCCTGAATTTTCCTGATGTCGCCGACAGGCAAACTGGCTAATCAGAACGCCCGAGAGCAACAGTCGCTTTCGGGGTCTTAATGGACCTTGCCACCATCCTTGCTTTCGCTACTGCCTTCTTCGTCTTCGCTGCCAGCCCCGGACCGGACAACATGACAATCGTCGCGCGCACCATCTCCAGCGGCGCCGCCTCGGGTATCGCCTATGGTGCACGCACGGTTGGCGTTCTCATCTTCCTGATCCTCGCTGCCTTTGGCCTGTCGATCATCGCGGCGAAGATGGCGATCGTCATGACGGTGCTTCGTTAAGGAGGAGCGGCTTATCTGATCTGGATGGGCATCAGGCTTGTGGACCGCCGTGCCCGTCGTGCGGAACTGCAACCCGTCTCCGGACGACGCAGGCTGCTGACGATTTTTGCCACGGCATCGCGCTCAATCTTGGCAATCCGAAAATGCCGCTGTTCTACGTGGCACCGCTGCTCAACGTGGTCGGCGCATCGCTCAACGCGGATCATCTCGGTGTATTGATAATGATAGTCCTGGCCGTCGAGGTCGTGGTGATCGGCGGCCATGTCATCCTCGCCGGTCGCGCCCGCTCCCTGTTGCACACGCCGAAGATCATGCGTCGGGTGAACCGCGCGGCGGGCGGTGTGAATGATCGGCGCCGGCGTCGCCGTGGTCGCACGCGCTGAGAGATACGTGCGATCGCCACGCTATCTTCCGCGCGGCGCTGCCTCGGCCCGATCGAGAATTTTGCGCAAGAACGCGGCGTGGCCGCGGAACGCGCGCCGTCCGCTCGTCGTCGCCCTGATGCGCGTTTGCGGCCGGCGCCCGACGAACAGTTTTTCGATATCGACATAGCCGGCCCTGGCCAGCGTATCGAGATGCGCGCCGAGATTGCCGTCGGTGACGTCCATGATGGCCTTCAACTGGCTGAAGTCCAGCGTTTCTCGCCTTTCCAGCATATTCAGGGCGGCCATGATCCTGAGCCGAGTGCTCTGGTGGATGATTTCGTCGGCACTCATCGGTCAGCTTCGATGCGGCGTCGCCGGAGACCTCCAACGACGCTGCCGCCATGAGGCGCCGTCTCGGCAATCTCGAACAGTGACACCGCCGCTCGCTCCTGCGTGATCGACATTGAAGCACTCTCCTTTTCCTCTTGCAGAATACTCTGCGATGTAGAGTAGTCTGTCAATTCACGAACAGGCCGGGTGATGGGATCGTGCTTGACAAGGTCAAGCAGCGATCGGTCATCTCATTGAAGTGTAGATCGCCAGCTCGCACGAGATGATCGCGCCGTTAAAGCAGCAGGTTATGATGTCAGCAGCCGGAGATCGATGCGCAAAGCTGGCGGCTGATCTTCACAGCTTCGCCGTCGCAGGGTGTGGAGGATGTCAGCCGCACACTCTAGGCAGTGATCGAAGATCAGCAGCGGATTTTTACGATGGTCAGCGCGATCGTGTGCCATTCGTAACCAAAACTTAAGCTGCGAAAATCAGTCTATTGCTTCGCTGGCTAGCAAGCCGCGAGTCAGATATGCATGAGCGCGCCAGGTCATTACGACCGTCGGCACAACGGAAGGGGCATCGCATGGCTAAGCAGTCATCCAAAGCGCCGGCGTCCAAGGCACCGGCAAAGAAAGCACCCGCAAAAGCAGCGACGGCGAAGGTCGCGGCTGCAGTGAAGAAAGCAGCACCTGCTGCCAAGCCGAAGGCCGCGGCGGCCAAGGCAAAAGCAGCGCCGGCCAAGAAGCCGGCGGCAAAGGCAGCGGCAAAACCGGCAGTGAAGAAGGCAGCACCTGCCAAGGCAGCGGCAAAGCCGGCTGCGAAGGCGGCACCGGCCAAGAAGCCGGCCGCGAAGGCTGCGGCAAAACCCGCGGTGAAGAAGGCAGCAGCACCTGCCAAGAAGCCGGCTGCGAAGGCTGCACCTGCCAAGAAACCGGCAGCGAAGGCTGCGCCGGCAAAGAAGGCGGCGGCAGCGAAGTCTTCAGCCCCGGTGAAGAAAGCGGCACCCGCGGCCAAGCCGAAGGCAGCACCCGCGAAGTCCGGCAAGAAGTAATCGCGTCCTCCCTCGCCGGGGGCAGTGTCGAAACAGTCAAGGGCGGTGCCTGACAGGCGCCCCGCTCGTTGCTTCGGCATTCGGAAGGCGAGAACAGAGGCGGACGGAGGATATCTTTTCGCAGCTCCCAGGACTTCGCCATAGGGCGAAGTCCGGTGGGGTTTTTTTGTATCATCGATGGCGGATCAAATGTCGGCGTGAGGCTTTTCAGTCTTGGTTGTTGACCGGCTGATCCGCCTGCCGTCATCTTCTGCCCCCGTACGGAATTCCGGTCGGCTGCCTGGGTGATGAAGTGACTTTGGATCTCACGATTCGCAGAGCGGACGAGGACGGCGCGGAAGCCGTGAGCCACGTAATCCCAGCAGTTCTGCGACAGTCCAATGACTTGCCCGTGGCTCGCTGGCGGCCGGGTTTTCCGTTTCTGGCCATTGCTCCATCGCGCCCGATCGGTCAACACTGCCCGCCTGCAAAACAGGAAACCGATCCATGCCGAAGCTGCTCTACGCGTCGTCTTCTCCCTACAGTTCCAAGGTACGGATGGCGGCAGCCTATGCCGGCATCGCGGTCGATCTGGTGCCGATCAAGACCGACGAGAAGCCAGCCGACTTGATGACCGCCAACCCACTCGGCAAGATCCCGGTTCTGGTGCTCGATGACGGCCGCTCCATCCATGACAGCCGCGCCATTACCCAGCACCTCAACCGTTTGTCGAAGAACGCGTTGTTTCCGCGCAATCCCGACAAGCGGCTCGAGGCGGAAGTGCTGGAGGCGTTGGCGGACGGCATTTGCGACTGTGCGCTGTCGATGGTCTATGAACGGCGCACGCGGCCTGAGGAGATGGTCTACCAGCCCTGGCTCGACCGCCAATGGGGAAAGATCACGGCGGCACTCGATCTGCTCAACGCCAACCCGCGGAAGCTGCCGAAGAAGATCACTGCCGGCCAGATGGCGTTGCGCGCCTGCCTTGGCTATCTCTCATTGCGCTTTGCCGGAAAATGGGAGAAGGGCCGCGCCCGGCTGACGCGCTGGGCGGCACGCTTCGACGAGAAATTTCCAGAACTGAAGCCCTGCATTCCCGGGTGATCCACTTGATCACCCGGGTGATCCATTTGATCACCCCGATCTCCCGGGTGATCGATTCGATCTCCCGCGTGATCATCCGGACACAAAAAAAGCCGGGCGCGAGGCCCGGCTTTTTCGTGTCGTGGCTTGAACGACTTAGAACTTCATACCGACGCCGAAGGTGACGCGGTTGTCGGTGGCCTTGACCTTGCCGATACCATCGAAGCTCTTGCTGCCGAAGTCGGTGTAGCGGTACTCGACGCGGCCGAAGACGTTGTCGGTCAGCTTGATGTCGGTACCGAGGCCGGCGGTCCAGCCGAGCATGGTTGCGGTGTCGCTGGCGTCAAGCACGGTGTCTTCCACCTTCAGGCTTCTGCCGGCGAGACCGCCGGTGCCATAGAGCAGGATTTCCGGGGTCACGGCATAGCCGAGACGGGCACGCAGCGAGCCTTCGAAGCCGGCCTTGGAGTTGATGCCGTTATCGTCACCCTTCACGCCGTTGTAGCCGAGTTCGGCTTCAGCACCGTAAACGAAGTTCTCCTGCTGCCACTGGTAGCCGCCGAAGACGCTGCCGACGAAACCCTTGGTATCGGTCTCAACGCCGAAATCCTTTTCCTTGGTACGGCCGCTGAAGCCGTAGCCAACGTTGAGACCGGCATAGGGACCCGCCCACGAAGCGACCGGAAGTTCGGCGATCGGCGCGGGTGCCGGCGGCTCTTCCTGGACGACGTCCGCGGCATAGGCGGTCCCGCTGAGGGCGAAGAGCCCGAGCGCCACGGCGAGCGGCCGTGCGAATTTGAGATTGGCTTGCATTGTTCTTTACTCCTTAAGCCACAGGACACAGGCTTTTTTCTCACGATCGCCATCAACCCGCCCCGGGGGGTGAAACGGATCTGGCGTTCGTCGGTTCCAAATGTCGTGTCAAAATGCGGCTGAAGCGAACCTGAACTTGGGTCATTCCCCGGCACGAATGAGGCAGAAACTTGACGTTGCATCTTCGCAACAGCGAAATGGCAGGAGCCGTCCCGTGCTGCGTCGCACACCGCTTGGTGCAAGGAGTCCAGCACCCTATATTCCGGTCGGGCGGCTCCGAGTCCAAGGCGAGTCGGGACGCCGAAAAGGCCGTTTCGCCACAATGCTGCCCAAGGTGCGAACGCCATTTAACGCATGCCGGGCCATATTTCGCCGGCACCGTTTTTCGGGCCGAAATTGAGGATTGACACGCTATGAGCAAAGTCACGGCCACGGCGCTGGTGACGGGTGGGGCCAAACGGATCGGCAGGGCAATCGTCGAGGATCTCGCCGCCCACGGTTTTGCCGTCGCCATCCATTGCAACCGTTCTCATGTCGAGGCCGATGCGTTGGCTGCCGCAATCATCGCCAGCGGTGGCCGCGCCGCCGTGGTTGCCGCCGACCTGACCGATATGGACGCCGTAGGCGACCTAGTCGGGCAGGCGCAAGCAGCGCTCGGACCGATCTCGCTGCTGGTCAACAATGCGTCGCTGTTCGTCGACGATTCGGTTCTGGATTTCGACTGGCTGGCCTGGGATCGGCACTTTGCCGTCCATGTGAAGGCACCGGCGCTGCTGGCGCAGAATTTCGCCTGGGCGTTGCCTAAGGAGCAGGAGGGCCTGATCGTCAACATCATCGACCAGCGCGTCTGGCGGCCGACGCCGCGCTACTTCTCCTATGCGCTGTCCAAGTCGACGCTGTGGACGGCCACGCGGACAATGGCGCAAGCGCTCGGTCCCCGCATTCGCGTCAACGCCATCGGTCCGGGGCCGACCTTGAAGAACACACGCCAGGACGACAGCGATTTTGCCGCCCAAGTCGATGGCTTGATCCTCAAGCGCGGCCCGGAATTGCCGGAATTCGGCGCCACAATCCGTTATCTCTGGGAAGCGCGCTCGGTCACCGGCCAGATGATCGCGCTCGATGGCGGCCAGCATCTTGCATGGCAGACGCCCGATGTGACAGGCATGACGGAATGAGTCCTTTGGATCACAAGAACAAGCCGCGCGGCGGCGCCGATGATCTGCCCCCCGATATCGACCTCGAGGACGAGGCGGTCGAAGAGATCGTCGAACCTGCGGGTCCCGATGTCGCCTTCACCGCCATCGACTGGACGCCGCATGCCGGCGACGCCGAAGGCATGGTCGGCGCCGAGGTGATCCAGACGCTGGTCAAGCGGCTGCCCAACGCGCCCGGCGTCTATCGCATGATGAACGCCTCCGGCGACGTGCTCTATGTCGGCAAGGCGCGCAGCCTGAAGAAGCGCGTCACCAGCTATGCGCAAGGCCGCTTCCACACCACCCGCATCGGCCGCATGGTGCGCGAGACATCGACGATGGAGTTCGTCGTCACCCGCACCGAGATTGAAGCGCTATTGCTCGAAGCCAATCTTATCAAGCGCTTGCGGCCACGCTTCAATGTTCTGATGCGCGACGACAAGTCGTTTCCCTATATTCTTTTGAGCGGCGATCATGTTTCGCCCGGCATCTACAAGCATCGCGGCGCACGCTCGCGCAAAGGCGACTATTTCGGCCCCTTCGCTTCGGCCGGCGCCGTCGGCCGCACCATCAACTCGCTCCAGCGTGCCTTTTTGCTCAGGAGTTGCACCAACTCCTTTTACGAGAACCGCACGCGGCCATGCCTGCTTTATCAGATCAAGCGCTGCGCCGGCCCCTGCACCGGAGAGATCTCGCATGAGGACTATGCCGTGCTGGTCGGCGAAGCGAGGGACTTTTTGTCCGGCCGCAGCCAGAAAGTGAAGACGGAAATCTCGGCCGCCATGCAGCAGGCGTCTGAAGCTCTCGATTTCGAGCGCGCCGCGATCTATCGCGATCGACTGGCCGCCCTGTCGCATGTGCAAAGTCACCAGGGCATCAATCCGGCGACCGTCGACGAGGCCGATGTCTTCGCCATCCATCAGGAAGGCGGCCAGGTCTGCATCCAGGTGTTCTTCTTCCGCACAGGCCAGAATTGGGGTAACCGCGCCTATTTCCCCAAGGCCGATCCGGCGCTGGAGGCGGCTGAGGTGTTGGGCTCGTTCCTGGCGCAGTTCTATGACGACAAGCCGACGCCGCGGAACATTCTTCTGTCGCATGGCGTCGAGGACCAGGAATTGCTGGCCGAGGCGCTCTCCACCCGCGCCGGCCGCAAGGTCGCGATCTCTGTGCCACAGCGCGGCGAGAAGAAGGATCTGACCGACAACGCGCTGCAGAATGCCCGCGAGGCACTGGGCAGGCGGCTTGCCGAAACCTCCACCCAGGGACGCCTGCTTGCCGGTTTCGCCGAAACCTTCGGCCTTGCCAAGCCGCCGGTGCGCATCGAAGTCTATGACAATTCGCACATCATGGGCACCAATGCGGTCGGCGCCATGGTGGTCGCCGGGCCGGAAGGTTTTGTGAAGAACCAGTACAGAAAATTCAACATTCGCTCGACCGAGATCACGCCTGGCGACGATTTCGGCATGATGCGCGAGGTGATGGAGCGGCGGTTTTCGCGGCTGCTCAAGGAACATGGCGATGTTGCCGTTGCCGACGCTGCGGGCGGGGCGGGCGATGATATCGAAGACGATAGTTCCGGCAACTTCCCGGCCTGGCCCGATGTCATCCTGATCGACGGCGGCCAAGGCCAAATGAGCGCGGTGCGCAAGATCCTCTCGGATCTCGGCATCGAGGACCGGGTGGTGGCGATCGGCATCGCCAAGGGCCAGGACCGCGATGCCGGCCGTGAGCGCTTCTTCGTCAGGGGCAAGGACTCGTTTTCGCTCCCCGTGCGCGATCCCGTGCTCTATTTCGTCCAGCGCCTGCGCGACGAGGTCCACCGTTTCGCCATCGGTTCGCACCGTGCGCGCCGCAAGAAGGAGATGGTCAAGAGCCCGCTCGACGAGATCAGCGGTATCGGTCCGGGCCGCAAACGAGCCCTACTGCTGGCCTTCGGCACCGCCAAAGCGGTCAGCCGCGCCGCCATCGAGGATCTGAGGAAAGTCGACGGCATTTCAGAGCGGGTGGCGAAACTGGTCTACAATCATTTCCACGAGAGCTGACAGCCAGGATGCTATTTTCATCTGGCCAATCGATTGTCGCCTGTTGACCCCCTACGTTGGCATCTGATTTGAGTAGGCAGGCAGAAAGAGTTTTCCCAGATATGGCCCAGCGCGCGTTCAACCTGCCCAACATGCTCACCTACGCCCGCATCGTCGCGGTGCCGCTGGTGGTGCTGTGCTTTTTTCTTGAAGGGCATTTGAAGTCGAGCGACTTCGCCCGCTGGTCGGCGCTGGTCATCTTCCTGCTCGCCTCGATCACCGATTATCTGGATGGCTACCTGGCGCGCGCCTGGCAGCAGACCTCCAACATCGGCAAGATGCTTGACCCGATCGCCGACAAGCTGCTGGTCGCCACCTGCCTGCTGCTGCTGGCCGCGGACACTGACCGTCATGCCGGCATCGCCGGATGGTCGCTATGGGCGGCGATCATCATCCTGTGCCGCGAAATCCTCGTCTCGGGCCTGCGTGAATATCTGGCGGCGCTCAAGGTCTCGGTGCCGGTGACGCAGCTGGCAAAATGGAAGACCGCCATCCAGATGGTCGCCATCGCCTTCCTGCTGGCCGGGCCGGCCGGCGACAAGATCTTCCCGCTGACCACCCAGACCGGGCTGGTGCTGCTGTGGATCGCGGCGTTGGTTACGCTCTACACCGGCTACGACTATTTCCGAGCCGGCCTCAAGCACATCATGGACGAGTGAGATGACGACCCGGCTCATCTATTTTGCCTGGGTGCGCGAACGCATCGGCATGCCTGAGGAAGACGTCGACTTGCCCGCTGACATCGAGACGGTCGCCGACCTCTTGCGCTGGCTGAAATCGCGCGGCGAGAGCTACGAGCACGCGCTGCAATATCCCGATGTGATCCGCGTCGCCATCAACCAGGAACATGTCGAACACCGTGAGAAGATCGCGGGCGCGCGCGAAATTGCGCTGTTTCCGCCGATGACCGGGGGCTGACATGAGCGCCGCGGTCGTACCTGTCGTGCGCATCCAGGCGCAGGATTTCGACGTCGCCGCCGAGATCGCCAGACTGACGGAAGGCCGCGCCGATATCGGCGCCGTCGTCACCTTCTCCGGCCTTTGCCGCGACGAGCAGGGCGCGCTCTCAGCGCTTGAACTCGAGCACTATCCCGGCATGGCCGAAGCAGAAATCGCCCGCATCGCTGCTGAGGCGGTCGAGCGCTGGCCGCTGCAGGGTCTCACCGCCATCCACCGCCACGGCAAGATCGCGCCCGGCGACAACATCGTGCTGGTAGTGGCCGCCTCGGCGCATCGCCAGGCGGCATTCGAGGCGGCGAATTTTCTCATGGACTATTTGAAATCGCGCGCGCCGTTCTGGAAGAAGGAGCATCGCGCCGACGGTTCCGAGGGCGGCTGGGTCGAGGCCAAGGAAGCCGACGACGAGGCGGTCGGCCGCTGGAAATCGTCCGACTAAAATACCGCCACAGCCATGTATTGACCGCAATCCTTTGGCCAATTAACTGCGGTTGGTCAGCCTGATTGGCCAGCCTGGGCAAGGGGAGATGGTCATGCTGGACAGGATCGCGGAGTTCTTCGTCTTCGGTTTCGTGCCTCTGGTCGTTGGCATATTGGCCGTGCCGGAACCGTCTGTTGCCGCCGAAAATTCCGTGAGAGGCGAGGTCATCTATCGCGAGCGCATCGCCTTGCCGCCTAGTGCCGTGCTCTCGGTCCAGCTTGCCGACGTGTCGCTGGCCGATGCACCGGCCAAAATCATCGGCAAGCAGACCGTCAAGCCGGCTGGCCAGGTGCCGATCAGCTTCGAGATTAAATTCGATCCCTCCGTCATCCGGTCGCGGATGACCTACGCTTTGCAAGCCCGCATTACCGTCGATGACAAGCTCCTGTTCATCTCCGATGTCCGCCATCAGGTCGATCCGCTGACCGACGTGCCGCAGACCATCGTGCTGAAGATGGTGACGCCGAGCGCCGAGCCGGCGGTTTCCGTCTTTGATCAGCTCTGGCTGGTCGATTATGTCGACGGCATCGGCGCCATCACCGCGCCGCAAGCGACGTTCAGGGTCAGCGAGGCTGGCAAGGCAGGCGGCAGCGGCCCCTGCAACACCTATTTCGCCACCGCCAAGATCGATGGCCAGACGATCGCGATCAGCGACATTGGCTCGACCTACAAGGCCTGCGCGCCCGAGGTGATGGCCGAGGAAAAGGCGCTGTTCGATGCATTGGCCAAGGCTGCGTCATACAATGTCGCTGCCGGCAAGCTCATCATTGCCGACAAGGATGGCCTCGAAATCCTGCGCTTCAGCGCCGCGAGCTAGCGCGTATTTCATTGCTAAAACTTTTTTCGGAATAATTCGGGCAAGAGAAGCGTTTCTCTCCCAGACATGGCGGGCAAGGCAAAGGGGATATTTCGGATATCCCTCGGTTGAAGCCGCCAGACCTGCTGCGGCTCGTTCTGGCTTAACTCAAAGGAGTCCAGAGATGAAAACGCACACGCTTATCCTTGCTGTCACAGGCGTATCGCTCCTTGCTCTTACCGGCCTTGCGTCGGCGGACGACCATTTGGTCAATGCCCTTGACCATGGTCTCAGCGCCGATGGCCACCCATTCCAGACCAACAAGGCCGGCCATAGCGGCGATCTCGCGCCTGGGCAGGGTAGTCCATTCGCGGGTGCCGATACCCAGACACCGGCCACCGATACGGAGGCAGCGAACGCCCATGCGAACGTGAAAGATCGCCAGCCGAAGTGACCAGAACCCGCCGTGGCGGCGGCGGGCCTCTCAATCCGTCGTTTGTTCGAATACGGCGCCATAGTGATAGGGCGGCACCTCGACCAGGTTGGCAAGCCTGAGGCCACCCGCCTCGGCGGCCGCCACGGTCTGTTCCGGCGACAGCCTCAATTCGGTCCTCGGTCCGCGAGGCTCGCCCTGGATCATCGTTGTTTCGCGTGGACGCTGGTGCCAGTTGACGATTGCGAAACGTCCGCCCGGACCGAGTGCCGCCCGCACCGCGCGCGCCAGACGCGGCCGGTCAGGAACGCCGTGAAAGGCGTTGGCCATGAAGATGAAATCGGCAGGCCGAGGCGTAAGCCTTGCAAGCTCATAGGCATCGCCTACGACAAAGTCGCAATTCGTCGCGCCGTCTTCGGCCAACCGATGTCTGGCTTCTTCGAGCAGATCGGCGTCGATATCGATGGCCACGACATGACGAGCCACCCTTGCGATCGGCAGCGTAAACCAGCCGTCGCCGCAGCACAGATCGATCACGTCCATGCCTGGCTTGATCCCCGTTGCCGAAACCACCGCGGCGGGGTTGGGCCACAGCGCCTCCCACCAGTCGCTGTTCGGCATCTCCGTGCCTTGGAAGAAACCCGGAATGGCACTGGTCATGCTGTGGTCCGCTCCATCGTCGGCATCCTAGCACATGCGGTTCGCACGCGGGCTGACTGTTCGGCCGAAAAAAAGGCCGGCGAAACGCCAGCCTTCTTTACGTGATCACGCTTTGGACTATCGGCTCAGCCGACGATCTCGGTATCCGAGAACCAGTACTTGATCTCTTCTGCCGCGGTCTCCGGCGCATCGGAGCCGTGCACCGAGTTTTCGCCGATCGACAGCGCATGCACCTTGCGGATCGTGCCTTCGGCGGCATTGGCCGGGTTGGTGGCGCCCATCACTTCGCGGTTCAGGGCAATGGCGTTCTCGCCTTCCAGCACCTGCACGACGGTCGGTGCCGACGACATGAATTCAACCAGTTCGCCGAAGAACGGGCGGTCCTTGTGCACGGCATAAAAGCCTTCCGCCTCACGGCGGCTCATCCAGACCCGGCGCGAGGCGATGACGCGCAGGCCGGCCTCTTCCAGCATCTTGGTGATGGCGCCGGTGAGGTTGCGCCGGGTTGCGTCCGGCTTGATCATGGAAAATGTGCGTTCGAGCGCCATGGGTCGTCCTTGTCTGAGAATGGAATTGAGGGTGGCGGGCTCTATACAAGCCGCCCGGCCCATTGCCAAGGGGCGAGGAGCGGTCCGCGAAGCGGACGGAGCCGCGGGCGAGATCGGATGGCTGCACAGCAACGCTTTGCTTGCTATAGTTACCTGTCGGCGCCGCGCTGAAGTCGGCCCGCATGGAGACAACATGATCATGGCAGACGATCGTCAGGAACGCATTCGCAACCGCGCGCATCAGATCTGGCTGCAAGAGGGACAGCCGGCTGGACACCATGAGCGCCATTGGCATCAGGCGGCGGCCGATGTCGACCAGGAGGATGCCGCGGGGAAGTCGGCAGCCAAAAAACCAACCAGGAAGGCAGCTGGCGCCACCAAGGCAAAAGCCGCCCCCAAGGAAGCAAAGGCCGCCACGAAAGCCAGCAAGCCAAAGAAGGCAGCGGCCAAGTAAGGCTTGGCTATCGCCTCGCGGCTGAGCTTTCTTGCAGGACATTGACGGCCCACGTACTGCCTTGCGGCAAGGACAGGCGATTCAACGTCACGCTGCCGCGGCCACCTTTCGTCCCAGCCCGCCATGCAGGTCGAGGCAGCGGGCGAACCATTGCGCCACCACGTCGCCGTCGTCGAGCAATTGGTAGGGCGAGGCTATGCGCGCCCATTGCAGCGCGCCGAAGACGATATAGTCGGCAAACAGCGGCGACGCACCGCCGATGAAAGGCTGATAGCCGAGCATTGAACGCAAGGGTTCCAGCGAGGCCCTGAAGTTGCCGAGGCCGGCCTCCCGGGCTGCCATCACGTCCTCCAGCCGCTTGCCGAAACGCTGCTCCCGGCTCTGGCGGAAATAGGCGGCGTTCTCCGCGTCCTGCATGGCATGCAGGTCGATGATCGCCGCAGTGGTCACATAGGGATGAATGGTCAGTTGCGACCAGCGTTCGATGAAGCGCGCCATCGCCTTGCCGCCTTCACCGCCAAACAGCGTCGGCCGGTCCGGATAGGCTTCATCGAGATAGAGCGCGATTGCGAAGGAATCCGAAACGACCGTCTCGCCGTCGCGGATCACCGGAACGGTTTTCGAAACGCCGCCCTCGACAGCGGGCACATCGAGAAAGCGCGTCGGCGCGGTTGCTGTGTCGAGCCCCTTGTGGGCAAGCGCCATCACCACCTTCCAGCAATGCGGGCTGAACGGACGTGTGGTGTCGCGTCCGACGAGGTCATAGAGCAGAATGGTCATTGGCGGCGGCCCTCTCGCGGGTTAGGTAGGCCTCCTTATCGACGCGAGCCGAGGGGAAGCCATGAGACAGCATTTCATGATGTTTGCGGCCTATAATCAATGGGCCAACAAACGCATCTATGATGCCGCCGCGGAGCTCGATGAAGAGGAATTCAACCGCAATGTCGGCGCCTTCTTCGGCTCGATGATGGGCACGCTCAACCACCTGCTGACAGCCGACCGCATCTGGTTGAAGCGCTTCACCGGCGAGGGCGACGCGCCGACGACGCTGGACGCCATCCTGCATCGGGGCTTGCCCGGTCTGCGGATGGCGCGTGAAGCCGAGGACAGGAGGATCATCGATTGGGTCGGCGGCCTCAATGACAAGGCTTTGACGGGCCGCTTCACCTACATGACAGTCTCGGACATGCGCACGGTCTCACAAAGGCTGGCGCCGGCGCTCGACCATGTCTTCAATCACCAGACTCATCATCGCGGCCAGGCACATACAATCCTGACCATCCTGGGACGGCCAAGCCTGGGGTTGGATCTGATGCTCTTCCAGCGCACCGAGGAAGGCAGGGCCTTCGCCTGATCCCGGCGATGTTTGGCGGTTGTGCCGGGGACCACGGTGGCCTTCAGGTTCCACAGCATACCATCCGCCGCCGCGCTCAGAAGCCCCGACGAATGGTCCTGCTGAAGCGGCACGAGCTCTACAATCACACCGACCAATGCGGGCTGTATGGATTGGGCGTCCATTAACCGATGGCTCTCAACTTGCTTCTTGCCGGTCGTATCTCATCGGCGGCCAACCAAATGCTCGCCCGAAATTCAGACAGCCATGGCGGCCTCGCCGCTGGTTTCGCTGTCGAGCTGGCGCTGCGTCAGAGCCGCTTCCGCCATCACCCATTGCTTGAACAGCAGCACCTTGCGTGCGGCAAGGCTCTTCGGGGAAGAGACAAAATACCAGCCAGCCGTGTTCGGATGGTGGACGGCGAACGGGGCCACCAGCCTTTTGGCGCGGATATCGCTGGCCATATAGGCGCGGTTGGCCACTGCAAAACCCATCCCGGAATTGGCTGCCTCGTAGGACATCATGCACGAATCGAAATAAATGCTTTTGGCCTTGCTGAGCACGAAGCTGGCGCCGGCGAAACCAAGCCAGGATTGCCAGTTCTGGGTGCAGGTATCGGAATGCAGCAGCGTGAAGTGCCTAAGGTCGTCCGGTATCACCTTCGACAGCTTCTTGTCGCCAAGAACTTCATGGAACAGCTTGCGGCTGCACACTGGTGTCAGGTCTTCCCGAAACAGCAGATCGGATTGCAGCCCGTGCAAGTGACCGTCGCCATAGCGAATTTCAAGATCGAACTCGGAGGTCGTGAACTCATGCGTCGCGTAGGAGGTCGAGACCCGCATCACGATGTCGGGATATCGCTGCTGGAACAGCGGCAGGCGCGGAAACAGCCAGCGTGCCGCAAAGGTCGGCAGCACTGATATCTTCAGCACATGTTCCTGGGATTGCCCGGTCGCTTCCATGCTGGCGGCGACGATTCTCTCCAGCGCCTCGCGAACGCGCGAGACATAGGTCTCGCCCTCCGGCGTCAGCGACACCGCATTGCCGCCGCGCTGGAAGATCTTGAATCGCAGCTGATCCTCCAGGCTTTTGACGCGCTGGCTGACCGCTGAAGCGGTGATAAACTGTTCTTCGCCGGCGCGCGTGAAATTCCCGTGCCTCGCGGCACTTTCCACGATTTTCAGCGAATTGAGATTGACCTGACTGAGCAGACGCACGGTTTCGACCTTAAGCTGAGCTTACACTAGCACCAGCATTCCTAATTTTACAGGGGATGCTAATTTAATCGACTGCTAACTAAGTGATTGCCCTCACTTGGAGAAGTACAATGAACGCCCATATCATACCCGAATTGCGCTATGCGATGAGCCGCGAGGCCATCATCGGTCACGAAACCGCCTGGAAAGTGTCGAGTTTCGGCGTCGCGCAATATCTGCATGGCTACGATCCGGCACTGCTTGCCGCGATCGAGGAGGCTGCTCTGAAGCTCAAGGCCAGCCATGCCGTGCACAAGCACCTCGATCTGACCTTCATCACCGGGGCAGACCGTTTCATCCCCGAGATCAGGGAATTGCTCCATGACAAGCTGCGCCTGGAGCGGCTGTCCGACATGATGGGCACCAAGCTGGAGCCCTATCCGCTGTCGATCGTCGGCTCGACGGTCACCTTCATGAACCCCAAGGACGGCGCCGTGGAATGGCATTGCGATGGCGTTCCGGTCACCGAACTCATTCCACTGTCGATCAGCAATCCGCTGGTCGGCGGCCATCTCGAAATCTACTGTGACGACTCCGAAACCGGCCGCGCCATCCTCGAATCCGGCCGCGAGATCCCGCGCAACCGTGTCATGCGCATCGATCACAAGATGAACTACGCGACGCTGGGGCAGTTCCTGGGCGTCCTCCATCGCACCGCCCCGATCCGGTTCGGCGAGCGCGTCACGCTGGTGCTCAACCAGCGCTCGGTGGCCAAACCCTATGTCGACGACAACCGCATGTTCTATCTCGCCGCCGACAATGACCACGACCGTGAGTGGGTCAACGAACTGGCCGAAGATGTCTGGACCAACCAGCTGCCGGCCTATCGCCGGTTCGAGGCAGAGCATCCCGTGCCCGCCGCGGTTGACGCGCCGGCTCCGGGCGGAGCCAGGGAATCGTGGTGACGAGCCATGATTCCGAAAAGTGGGAACCGGTTTTCGGGCAGGATCATGGTCAAACATAGAGATAGAGCCCCATGCCGGACCTTTCGGCATGGGTCAGGCTCGATATCCGCGCTGGTCTTCGCTGCCGGCGCGGTGGCGTTGTGGTCGACCAACGCGCTGGTCGGCAAATCCCTGCTGGCCAGCCACCCGGTGTCGCAGGTGCAGTTCCTGCAATTTGCAGGCGCCGCACTCGTCTTCGCCGCCATCCGGTTGATGAGCAGGGAGAGCGCCGCGCCGGTTGCGGCCGGGGCCGCGCTCGTGCCTCTCGCGGTCGGCTTTATCGGCCTCGTCGGCACCATGGTGCTGCAATACATGGCCTTTGCTTCGATGCCGGTGATCGAGGCCAATCTGGTGGCCTATACCTGGCCGTTGATGGTCGCGGCGGCGGTCATCGCCTTTGAAAATCCACAGCGCCCGGTGCTGCTGGGCCTTGCCGCGGTGGTGGGCTTCATTGGCGTTGCATTGGTGATTTCGGGAGGGCGTAACCAATCGTGGCTCCAGGGTGATCTCGTCGGGTATCTCACCGCATTCGGATCCGCGCTGTGCATGGCCTTCTATTCGATCATGGTGGGACGGTTTGTCACCTCGCCGGAACGTCTGTTGCTGCCATCGGCGCTGATTGGTGTCGCCTTGACGTTTCTGTGGTGCGTTCACGACGGTTTCGCCTGGCCCGTCGGCACGGACCTGGCTCTCGGCCTCTATCTCGGCGCCGGTCCGATGGGACTGGGCTACTATTTCTGGTCGCGCGCCCTGAAGCTCGAAGGCAGCGGCAAGGTCGCGGTCGTCGCCTATCTCACGCCGATCGCTTCGACCCTGCTGCTGTCCCTGTCCGGTGAACGGCTGACGATGACGGCCATTGTCGGAGCCGTCCTGGTCATCGGCAGTTGCGTCGCGGTCGGTGTGGAACGTTCGGAGGCCGAAAATCATGTTTGACGAAAATGCCATGTTTGACGAAAATGAACGTCTGGACATTCAGGAAGCGCATTGGCTGATCAAGGAATTTGGCGCCGAGGCGCCGCTTTACGCCGCGATGAAGGCCGAAAAGGCGATAGAACAGAAGGATTTCGGGCGTTGCGCCCGCTGGAAGCGTATTCTAGAGATATTGGCCGATAGCCTCGCCGCGAAGTCTGCTGGTTCGAAGTATTAGATTTTCTAATTTGCGCGACGTCGATTTCGCATGAAAGCTATTTTGCCGGTTCTTGATTCCTTGTTGAGAGTTGGCGGTCCGTAGGGGGACGCGGGTAAAGAGATACATCGACATAAGTCTTCGCTGGGGTGGAAGATATTGTCGCAAATAGGATGAAAGAATTGTCAAATATCGATGATAAGACCGTTATCGAGCTGACGGCCGATATTGTCTCGGCCTATGTAGGCAACAATCCACTTCCGGCTTCTGGCTTGCCCGAACTGATTGCCAGCGTCAGTGCTTCGGTTCGCAAGCTCGCCGGTGCGGTTGTCACGGAAACTCCAAATCTTGTTCCGGCAGTGAATCCGAAGAAGTCGGTGTTTCCCGACTACATCATCTGTCTTGAGGACGGGAAGAAGTTCAAGTCTCTCAAGCGGCATCTGCGGACCGACCACGGCCTGAGCCCAGACGACTACCGGGCCAAATGGGGTCTGCCGCCGGACTATCCGATGGTTGCGCCAAATTACTCGGCGAAACGGTCGGCGCTGGCAAAGTCGACAGGACTTGGCCGCAAGCCGGCAGCAGCGCCGGCCGCCGTTACCAAAGCGAAGCGCAAGGTCCCTGCCTGAGCGCTGCCTGGCCGCTAGGCGAGCCACTGATCGACTGCTTTGACGGCGCCTTCGCGGGCGTCGTTTCAAGACCTTGTGCGGCCAACTGGCCCACAAGGTCTTGCGAAGCGTTGATGTCCAGTGCAAAAGCGCGGCCATGCTGATCATCAACGACCTTTCGCTCCGGATGGCCGGACGCCTGCTTCTCGACCATGCCTCGCTGACCTTGCCGGCCGGCACCAAGGCTGGCCTTGTCGGTCGCAACGGCACCGGCAAGACGACGCTGTTCAAGGCCATCACCGGCGATTTTCCCTCGGAGACGGGCTCGATCAGCTTGCCGAAGAGCACCCGCATCGGCCAGGTGGCGCAGGAAGCGCCGGGCACCGAGGATGCGCTGATCGAGATCGTGCTCAAGGCCGATCTCGAACGCTCGGCGCTGCTCGAAGAGGAAAAGACGGCGACCGATCCGCACCGTATCGCCGATATCCATATGCGACTGGCCGATATCGACGCCCACTCCGCCGAATCCCGGGCCGCCACCATTCTCGCCGGCCTCGGCTTCGATGACGCGGCACAGCGCCGCCCCGCCTCGTCCTTCTCCGGCGGCTGGCGGATGCGCGTGGCACTCGCCGCGGTGCTGTTCGCGGAGCCCGACCTTCTGCTGCTCGACGAGCCGACCAACTATCTCGATCTCGAAGGCACGCTGTGGCTGGAAAACTATGTGTCGAAATACCCGCACACGGTGCTCTTGATCTCGCACGATCGCGACCTGCTCAACCGCGCCGTCAACTCGATCGTCCATCTCGACCAGAAGAAGCTGACCTTCTGGCGCGGCGGCTACGACCAGTTCGAGCGCCAGTACACCGAGCAGAAGGAGTTGCAGGAGAAGGGCCGCGTCAAGCAGGAAGCCGCCCGCAAACATATGGAATCCTTCGTCGAACGCTTCCGTGCCAAGGCCTCCAAGGCGAGGCAGGCCCAGTCGCGCATCAAGGCGCTGGAGAGGATGAAGCCGATCGCGGCGATCGTGAACGATTCGGTGCGGCCATTCTCGTTCCCCGAACCGGTGAAGACGGTGGCCTCGCCGATCGTGGCGCTGAACAACGTCAATGTCGGTTACACCGACGGGCAGCCGATCCTCAAGAAGATGACGCTGCGCATCGACGCTGACGACCGCATCGCGCTGCTCGGCGCCAATGGCAACGGCAAGTCGACGTTCGCCAAATTGCTGTCCGGCCGGCTCAAGCAGGAGAGTGGTACCATGACGGTGGCGCCCGGGCTGAAGGTGGCGATCTTCGCCCAGCATCAGCTCGATGATCTCCGGCCTGAGGAAAACGCCTACGAGCATGTCCGCCGGCTGATGCCGGAGGCCCCTGAATCGAAGGTGCGCGGCCGCGTCGCCCAGTTCGGCCTCACGACCGAGAAGATGAACACCGCCGCCAAGGATCTGTCGGGCGGTGAGAAAGCACGGCTGTTGATGGGCCTGTCGGCCTTCGAGGGCCCCAACCTGTTCATCCTCGACGAACCGACCAACCATCTCGACATCGACAGCCGCGAATCGCTGATCCATGCGCTGAACGAATTTCCCGGCGCCGTCATTCTGATCTCGCACGACCGGCATCTGCTGGAAGCGACCGCCGACCGGCTGTGGCTGGTCAAGGACGGCGCGGTCAACCCGTATGATGGCGACCTGGAAGACTACAAGACGCTGGTCACCGGCGTGTCCGGCGACCGCCGCGGCAAGCGCGAGGCCGACAAGGCGTCAAAAGCCGATCGCCGCCGCGACGCGGCAGCGCGCCGCGCCGCCTTCGAGCCGCTGGCCAAGGAGATCCGCGCCACCGAAGCGCTGATGGACCGCATCCGCAAGCGCATCGACGGCATCGAGGACGAGCTGTCGAATCCTGCTGTCTATGAAAAGGATCCCTCGACCGCGACCCGTTTGGCCAAGGAGCGCTCGCAACTCGCGCAGACGCTGGCCGGCCACGAGGAAAAATGGCTGACCATGTCGGCCGAATATGAGGAAGGCACGGCGGAGTAGGGGAGTGTTCTTTCCTTCTCCCCTTGTGGGAGAAGGTGGCCTCGCGAAGCGAGGTCGGATGAGGGGTGTTCCAGGGAACGCAAGCGTCTCACTCCGCTGGAACACCCCTCAACCGTCCCGGCGCTCCCACAGGGGGAGAAGGGAAGGCGCTATCTGGCCCTACACGCGCCGGTCACAATCAATTACTTTGCACCCATGAACCAGCACGCCAAGCTCAGAATCGGCCATTCGGCCTGTCCGCATGATTGCCCGTCGACCTGCGCGCTCGAGGTCGAACTGCTCGATGGCAACCGCATCGGTCGCGTCCATGGCGCCAAGGCCAACACGTATACCGCCGGTGTCGTCTGCGCCAAGGTCGCGCGTTATGCCGACCGCGTCCACCATCCCGACCGGCTTCTGAAGCCGCTGATCCGAGCTGGCGCCAAGGGCGACGGTGGCTGGAAGGAAGCGAGCTGGGGGGCAGCACTCGACCTCGTCGCCGAAAAGTTCATCGTGGCCGAGGAGAAATACGGTTCGGAGACGGTCTGGCCCTATTACTATGCCGGCACGATGGGGCTGGTGCAGCGCGATGGCATCGACCGGCTGCGCCATGCCAAGAAATATTCCGGCTTCTTCGGTTCGATCTGCACCAACCTGGCATGGACCGGCTGGATGATGGGGGCAGGCGCGCTGCGTGGTCCCGATCCGCGCGAGATGGCGAAATCCGATTGCGTGGTGATCTGGGGCACCAATGCGGTGGTCACGCAGGTCAACGTCATGACCCACGCCATCAAGGCGCGCAAGGAGCGTGGTGCCAAGATCGTCGTCATCGACGTCTACGAGAATGCGACGATGAAGCAGGCCGATCTCGGCCTGGTGCTGAAGCCCGGCACCGATGGCGCGCTGGCCTGCGCCGTCATGCATGTGCTGTTTCGCGACAGTCTCGCCGACCGCGCCTATCTCGAAAAGTACACCGACGACCCAAAAGGGTTGGAAGAGCATCTGAGGACGCGCACGCCGGAATGGGCGGCTGATATCACAGGCTTGACGGCCCCCGAGATCGAGGCCTTCGCCCGGCTTGTCGGCACGACCAAGAAAACCTATTTCCGGCTCGGCTATGGTTTTGCACGCCAGCGCAATGGCGCCGTCAACATGCATGCCGCGTCGTGCATCGCGGCTGTCACCGGCAGCTGGCAATATGAGGGCGGTGGCGCCTTCCACTCCAATTCCGGCATCTTCAAGCTCAACCAGGATGTGCTTGAAGGCACGAAGATGCGCGATCCCTCGATCCGTCATCTCGACCATTCACGTATCGGCCCGGTGCTGACCGGTGCCAGCGATGCGCTTTATGGCGGCCCGCCGGTAACGGCCATGCTGATCCAGAACACCAACCCGGTGAATGTCGCGCCCGAGCAGCGGCTGGTGAAGCAGGGTTTTATGCGCGACGACCTGTTCACCTGCGTGCATGAGCAGTTCATGACCGACACGGCCAAGCTCGCCGATGTCGTGCTGCCGGCGACGATGTTCCTGGAGCATGACGACGTCTACAAGGGCGGCGGCAACCAGCACATCACGCTTGGCCCCAAATTGATTGAGCCACCGGAAGGCCCGCGCACCAACCATTTCGTCATCGAGGAACTGGCTGAGCGCCTCGGGGTCGCCGACCGCCCGGGTTTTGGTCTCACCGAGCGCCAGCATATCGACATCATCCTGGGCAAGCGCGGGCTGGGCAGCTTCGACAGCTTGAAGGAGGACAAATGGGTCGACCTGCAGCCGGATTTCGAGACCGCGCATTTCATCAAGGGATTTGGCCATGCGGATGGTAAATTCCGCTTCCGCGCCGACTGGACCGGGCAGGCGGCGCCCAACAGGCCGCCGAGAAGCATGGGGCTGTTCGGGCCGGTGGAGCGGCTGCCGGAATTCCCTGATCATGTCGACCTGATCGAGGTCGCCGACGAGGCGCATCCGTTCCGGTTGGCGACGTCGCCGGCGCGCAATTTCCTCAACTCTACATTCTCGGAGACACCGGTATCGAAGGCCAGGGAAGGCCGGCCGGAGCTCTTGCTGCACCCCGACGATGCCGCGGCACATGGACTGGCCGACGGCGACCGCGTCGAGGTCGGCAATCAGCGTGGCGAGGTCGTGCTGCACGCAAAACTGTTCGACGGCATCAAGCGCGGCGTGGTCATCGCCGAAGGCATCTGGCCAAACAGCGCGCATGAGCGTGGCGAAGGCATCAACGTGCTGACCGGCGCCGATGCGCCGGCACCCTATGGCGGTGCCGCCTTCCACGACAACAAGGTCTGGCTGCGCGCGGCAGGCTAAGAACTCAGTTCCTTTCGCGCCAATCATACCGGCAGGATTTCGGCCGCCTTCCTTCGGTTTCGTCGGTAGCTGATGTCGTCGGCGATCCATTCCAACCAGCCGATCGTGGGCGCCGATATCGTTGAACTAAACCCGTCTCGCGACATCGCCAATCTGACCGCCGGCGTGGCGGCAAAACTCCTCAAGGAGATTGCCGGGATGATGGTCAAGACACATGGGTGACAGGCCCGCGAGGGTACGTTTTTAACGAAGACGATCTCCCGATGACGCCGGGGAAAGACTCAGCTACCTTCTGCTGTGCGGCGGACCTAATTATCCGCTTGGCCGGCGCTTCATTCTTCCTCCCAAGCGGCGCCGGCCTTCTTCCCCAAGAGCCTGCCGAACCGGAGCGTGAGCTGACGGCGACCTCAGCTCCGGACTCCACAGGCGGCATGAGGCAGGACACAAACTCGCAACGCCTAGTTCCGCCCGCGGCGCCTTGAGAATGCATCGGGGAAGCGCAAGCGAAGTCATCGCCGCCCTCGAACTTTGATCGCGCGCCTGGATGATCGGCAAGGGAACCAAATGCCGTTTCCTCGGTTGGTCCTGCTTCAATGCTTCAATGGAGTGTTGCAACCATGTTCCGTCTGCTTGTCGCCGGCGCTTTGGCTTATGTCGCCTATCGAATCGCCAGGAAGATGGTCGAGGACGTGCCCGATACAGTCGATCCGCTGCTTCTGCCACCGCCGCAACATGATCGCGAGGCCTTACGCCGGCAGTCAGCCGCCATGGGTGTCGATCCCGGGCGCTAGGGGCGATCCGTTTCCTCGGTCCGTGGGGCTCGGTCTGCCTCGCATTGACGTTGCGAACAAAGCAGAAACGATGCTTGATGGGCGATGAACCTCGCCGCCGCTGATTCGACCTTTCGGGAACCAACCGTCCAGCCTGCCTATCTCGCGCGGCTGAACGATGCCCAGCGCCAGGCCGTCGAGCATGGCGACGGCCAGATCGCTGGCCCGCTGCTGGTCATCGCCGGCGCTGGCTCCGGCAAGACCAACACGCTGGCTCACCGCGTCGCCCACCTGATCGTCAAGGGGGCGGACCCGCGCCGCATCCTGCTGATGACCTTTTCGCGCCGCGCCGCGTCCGAAATGGCCAGGCGTGTCGAGCGCATCGCCGGCGAAGTGCTCGGCCGCGACGCCGCGGTGATCGCCGACGCGCTGACCTGGGCCGGCACCTTTCACGGCATCGGCGCACGGCTGCTGCGCGACTATGCGCTGGAGATTGGCCTCGACCCGGCCTTCACCATCCATGACCGCGAGGATTCCGCCGACTTGATGAACCTGGTGCGGCACGAGCTCGGCTTCTCGAAAACGGAAGCGCGCTTTCCCACCAAGGGCACCTGCCTTGCCATCTATTCGCGTGCCGTCAATGCGCAGGCGCCGCTTAACGAGGTATTGGGGTCTGCCTTTCCCTGGTGCGCCGGCTGGGCCGAGCAGCTGAAACTGCTGTTCGCCGGTTATGTCGAGGCCAAGCAGTCGCAAAACGTGCTCGATTACGACGATTTGCTGCTCTACTGGGCGCAGATGACGGCCGAACCTGAAATAGCGGCCCATCTGGGCGGACGTTTCGACCATGTGCTGGTCGATGAGTATCAGGACACCAACCGCTTGCAGTCCTCGATCCTGCTGGCGCTAAAACCCGACGGCGCTGGGCTGACGGTGGTGGGCGACGATGCCCAGTCGATCTATTCGTTCCGTGCCGCCGAGGTTCGCAACATCCTCGACTTCCCAAAACAGTTCGCGCGGGCCGCCGACGTGGTGATGCTGGAGCGCAACTATCGCTCGACCGAAACCATTCTGGCCGCCGCCAATGCGGTGATCGGCGAGGCCTCGGAGCGCTTCACCAAAAACCTGTGGTCCGAGCGCAAATCGACCGACAGACCAAAACTGGTGACCGTGCGCGACGAGGTCGAGCAGGCCAATTTCGTCTGCGACACCATCCTGGCCGAGCGCGAGGCCGGCACGGCACTGAAATCCCAGGCGGTGCTGTTTCGCGCCTCGCATCACAGCGGACCGCTGGAGATCGAACTGACCCGCCGCAACATTCCTTTCGTCAAGTTCGGCGGCCTGAAGTTCCTCGATGCCGCCCATGTCAAGGATGTGCTGGCGGTGCTGCGCTTTGCCGAAAACCCGCGCGACCGCGTCGCCGGCTTCCGCGTGCTGCAACTGATGCCGGGCATCGGCCCTTCGGCCGCCGCGCAGATCGTCGAGACGATGACGACGGCGCTCGACGAAGCGATGGGCCTGGCCGGCTGGCGCCCGCCGCAACGCGCGGCCGATGACTGGCCGGGCTTCGTCTCGCTCTATTCCGGCCTGCGGGCCGGCGCCAAATGGCCTGCCGATCTCGAACAGATCAGGCTGTGGTACGAGCCGCATCTGGAACGCATCCACGAGGATGCTACAACGCGGCGTGCCGATCTGTTGCAGCTTGAGCAGATCGGGTCGGGTTACGCCTCGCGCGAACGGTTTCTCACCGAACTGACGCTCGATCCGCCGGACGCGACCAGCGACCAGGCCGGGCCGCCGCATCGCGACGAGGACTATCTGATCCTGTCGACCATCCATTCGGCCAAGGGCCAGGAATGGAAGAATGTCTTCGTGCTCAACACGGTCGACGGCTGCATTCCGGCTGATCTCGGCGTCGGCACCAAGGAAGATATCGACGAGGAGCGCCGGCTGCTCTACGTGGCGATGACGCGGGCCAAGGACAATCTCAATCTGGTCATGCCGCAACGCTTCTTTCCGCACGGCCAGGCGGCGCGCGGCGACCGCCATCTCTATGCTTCGCGCACCCGCTTCATCCCGGCTTCGATCCTTGCGGCATTCCAACAGGTATCGTGGCCGACCGCGCAAGCGGCGCAGGGCAGGGCGGCCCGGCCGGAGGTGCGCGTCGACATCGGCGCTCGCATGCGCGGCATGTGGAAATAGTCTCAAGGGTCGGCGCATGCCCCAACCACCGACCAGGATAGCCCTCGCGGGCGCGCTGGGCCGCATGGGTCGCCAGATGGCCGACGCCGTGCAGGCCGATGCGCGGCTGGCGCTAGCCTCACGTTTCCACCGGTCGGGGACTGTCGGCGAAGGTCTGGTGAGCCGCGACGAGGCGCTTGCCATGGCCGATGTCGTGATCGATTTCACCACGCCGGCTGCCTCGGCCGACCTGGCCAGGGTCTGCGCCGAGCGCGGCGGGCCGGCCCTGGTCATTGGCTCGACAGGATTCAGTGCCGCTGAGTTGGCGACCATCGCCGATGCCGCGAAAACCATCGCCATCGTGCGCTCCGGCAGCTTTTCGCTTGGGCTCAACATGCTGGTCGGGCTGGTCGAGCGGGCGGCGAAAGCGCTCGAGCCCGACGACTGGGATGTCGAGATTGTCGAGGCGCATCATCGCCACAAGATCGATGCGCCGTCGGGGACGTCGCTGATGCTCGGGCAAGCCGCCGCCGGCGGGCGCGGCATCGACCTGGGGACGGTCGCAAGGCGGGTCCGCGACGGCGTTACCGGCCCGCGTCCAGCCGGCGAGATCGGCTTCGCGGTGATGCGCGGCGGCAGCATCATTGGCGAACACAGCGTCGGCTTCTGCGCCGAGGGCGAGACCGTGACCCTGTCGCATTCGGCGCAGGACCGTGTCATGTTCGCGCGCGGCGCCATCGCCGCCGCACTCTGGGTGAGGGGCCGACCGCCCGGCGAATATGACATGCGCGACGTGCTTGGGTTCAACGCCTCGTGATGAGCAATCCCGCCCGATTTCATCTATTCCGCTCATCGAACGGCTGAAAGCCAGCTGAAAGCTTGGGCATGCCATGACGGGGCCGCGGTGTTCACCGCGTGACCGGCCCTTGGTGGCCGGTGAGGAGGAAATGCGGCGCAGCCTGTCGGCGCGCCGCCCAGGTGGAGGAAGTTTCGTGACAGGTATCATCTCGAAGTGCGCCTTGCGTTCAGCGACGCTGGCGTTGGCCATCGCCGCAACGAGTGCCACGGCGGCATCGGCGGCCGACAAGATCACCATCATCGTCGGCGGCATGGAGAAGCAAATCTATCTGCCGGCCGTGCTCACCCAGCAGCTCGGCTACTTCAAGGACCAGGGGCTCGATGTCGAACTGGTCAACTCGCGCGCCGGCGTCGAGGCCGAGAATGAACTGCTGGCCGGCGCCGTGCAGGGCGTCGTTGGTTTTTACGACCACACCGTCGACCTGCAGTCGAAGGGCAAATACATCCAGTCGATCGTCCAGTTCAGCCAAGCGCCGGGCGAGGTCGAGCTGGTCTCCGCCAAGCATCCCGAAATCAAATCGCCGGCCGACTTCAAGGGCGCCACGCTCGGCGTCACCGGCCTCGGCTCGTCGACCGATTTCCTCAGTCAGTATCTGGCCGTGCGCAACGGCCTGAAGCCTGGCGACTATACGCTGCTGCCGGTCGGCGCCGGCAACACCTTCATTGCCGCCGTCAAGCAGGATCAGATCCAGGCCGGCATGACCACCGAGCCGACGATTTCCCAATTGCTGAAGACCGGTGAGGCCAGTGTCCTGGTCGACATGCGCACGCCTGAAAAGACCAAGGAAGCGCTGGGCGGCCCCTATCCGGCGGCGTCCTTCTACGTCCAGTCCGCCTGGCTCGAAGACCACAAGGATGAGGCACAGAAGCTCGCCAATGCCTTCGTCATGACGATGAAGTTCATCGCCACGCATTCGGCCGGGGAGATCGCCGACAAGATGCCGAAGGACTACTACGCCGGCAACAGGGATCTCTACGTGCAGGGGCTGGCCGGCGGCAAGGCGATGTTCACGCCGGACGGCCGCATGCCGGCCGACGGCCCGCCAACCGTGCTCAAGGTCCTCTCGACATTCTCCAAGAGCCTGCAAGGCAAGCAGATCGACCTGTCGAAGACCTACACGACGGCGTTCGTCGACGCCGCCAAGTAGCGTCGCCCGACGGGCAGGGGCTTCCATCTCTGCTCGTTGAAGAACAACGGCTTGCGCCGCTTGCTTGAATGTAACCGCAGCGGCACGGCCCTTGCCGGACCACCAGGAGACCCGCGGCCGCGCCGTGGGCTCCCTTGCCCCATTGCGACAGGAGTGTGCCATGCAACTGCAACCCATGGCGGCCAAGAGGCTGTCTCAGGCCGCGCCGCCAGCTGACGCCGCGATCGCCATCGACGACGTGACATTGCGCTTCGTCACGCCGGACGGCCATATGATGACGGCGATCCGCGATTTCACCATGACAGTGGCGCGCGGCGAATTCGCTTGCGTCGTCGGGCCGACCGGCTGTGGCAAGTCGACGACGCTCAATCTCGTCACCGGGCTGCTGCGCCCGACGACCGGCAATGTCCGTGTCATGGGCAGCCCCGTCACCGATATCAGCCGCGACATTGGCTTCGTCTTCCAGGCTGACGCGCTGTTTCCCTGGCGCAGCGTCATCGACAATGTCGCCGCCGGCCCGCTCTATCGCGGCATGCCAAAGGCGCAGGCCTATGAGCGGGCGCGTGACTGGATCGCCCGTGTCGGCCTCGGCCGCTTCGAAAAGCACTATCCGCACCAGCTGTCCGGCGGCATGCGCAAGCGCGTCGCGCTCGCCCAGACCTTCATCAACCAGCCCAAGATCCTGCTGATGGACGAGCCGTTCAGCGCGCTCGACATGCAGACGCGCACCGCCATGCAGGACGAGCTGCTGGGTCTGTGGTCGCAGCAGAAGTCTTCCGTCGTGTTCGTCACTCACGACCTGGAGGAGGCAGTGGCACTGGCCGACAAGGTCTATGTTCTGACGGCCGGGCCGGGCACGGTCAAGAGCGTCTACCACATCGACCTGCCGCGTCCGCGCGTCATGGCCGACATTCGCTACGACCCGAAATTCGTCGAGATCGCCAAGGTGATCTGGAACGACCTGCGCGAGGAAGTGCAGCTCGGCCAGAGCCGCACCTTGCAAACCGGCCATTGAAGCGGGTCGCCGACCCGCTCCAATGGTTTTGTTTTCGCAATTCCGGACGGAAAACCGCTTGGCACTTTTCCTGGAATTGCTCTGAGAGGAGACGCTGCCATGACCGCCATATCTCCCACCACTTCCCAGGCCGCCGTCCGCGATGCCTCCATCGCCGTTGCCGAAGGCCGGGCGAAGGCACGGGTGCGCCGCCGGCATGCGCTGGTCATCGGCCTGCGCCTGGCTATCCTGGTCGTCTTCCTCGGCCTATGGGAACTCGGTGCCGACCACGACATCATCGATCCGTTCTTCTTCGCCAGCCCGTCCGGTATCTGGGACCAGATCTGGGTGTGGGTCACCGAGGGCACGTCGCAAGGGCCGCTCTGGGTGCAGATCTATGTGACACTCGAGGAAACCTTCCTCGGCTTCGTCATCGGCGCCGTCGGAGGCATCGCCGCGGGCATCATCCTCGGCCGCAACCGACTGCTGGCGGACGTCTTTTCGATCTACATCAAGATCGCCAACTCGGTGCCGCGCGTCGTGCTGGGCTCGGTGTTCATCATCGCGCTCGGCCTCGGCATGGCCTCCAAGGTGGCGCTCGCCGTGGTAATGGTGTTCTTCGTCGTTTTCGCCAACGCCTTCCAGGGCGTGCGCGAAGCCGACCGGGCGATGATCGCCAACGCCCAGATCCTCGGCGCTTCGCCATTCCAGATCACCCGCACCGTCATCATCCCGTCGGCGATGAGCTGGATCCTGGCCAGCCTGCATGTCAGCTTCGGCTTTGCCCTGGTCGGCGCGGTGGTCGGCGAATTCCTCGGCGCCAAGCAAGGCATGGGCCTGCTGATCTCGACGGCGCAGGGCGCCTTCAACGCCAATGGTGTCTTTGCCGCCATGATCATCCTGGCGGTGATGGCGCTGGTGGTGGAGTTCATCATCACCCGCTTCGAGAACTATGTCGTCAAATGGCGGCCGGCGCCGTTCAACGAGCAGGGGACCTGATCCACTTCGGCATGCCGCGATCAGGCCAAAGGCAACCTTACCTCAACCACCAGGCCACCGGTCGCGCCATCTCCAAGGGTGACGCGTCCGCCGGCATTTTCGACGACCTCGCGTACGATGGCGAGGCCAAGCCCGCTGCCTTCCTCGGTCGAACCGGCAATGCGGTAGAAGCGTTCGAACACATGATCTCGCTCGTCCGCCGGAATGCCGGGCCCATCATCGGCGACCGTCAGCACGGCTTTGCCGTCGATGACCGCCAGCTTCACCGTGACGCTGCCGCCGGCTGCCGAGTAGCGAAGCGCATTGTCGACAAGATTGACGATCATCTCGCGCAGCATGGTGCCGTCGCCGATGACCGGCACGGGGCCAGCCTCCTCGAGGCCGAGATCGATCCTGCGAGCGATCGCCGCCGGCGCCTGGGTTTCCAGCACGTGCCGGGCGGCGTCGGTCAGGTCGATGCGGTCGGCGCGCGGCCGCCGGCTACCGGGTTCGGCTCGCGATAGCGTCAGCAACTGTTCGGCCAGCCGCGCCAGCTTGCCGGAGCTTGCCTGCAGCGCCACCAGGGCTTCCTGTCGCGCCTCCGCAGCACTTTCGCGAAGCGCGTAGCTCGCCTGTGTCGACAGCAGCGCCAGCGGTGTGCGCAACTGGTGCGCCGCGTTCGCGATGAAGCGGCGTTGCGCCGCCATCTGCGCGCGCACCCGCTCCATGTAGGCGTTCAACGCATCGATCAGCGGCTGAATCTCGCTTTGCGCCCCCGGCACTTCGACCGGATCGAGATCGCTGCGGCCTGGAGAGCGCACCGCGTCGCGCAGCCGGATCAGCGGTGCCAGGCCGCGACGCAGGCCAAGCAGCACGAAGATGCCGGCAATGGCCACCAGCGCCAGTTGCTGGGCAAAGGCGCTGAGCCACAGCCGTTTCACCATGGCATCATGCCCGGCCAGCGTGACACCAACGGTGACGGATATTGGCGAGTCAGCGCCGGCGCCGACCACCGCATGACTGAATGTCAGCAGCCGCAGCGCGTGGTCGCGATAGACCGCTTCCGTGCTGGGCTGCCTCGGACCCTCGGGCAGGTCGGGGTAGCCGGTCAGCAAACGCCCGCCAGCCGTCTCGACACGATAATAGACGCTGTCGCGATCGCCGGTGTCGAACATCTCGATCGCCGCCGGCGGCACCGTGGCGTCGAGCACGCCGTCGACAATGGCAACCTGCTCGGCGATGGCGCGCGCCGAACCCAACAGCATCCGGTCCGTGACCAGATCGGCGGTCGCCTGCGCGCTGCGGTGGCTGGTCCACAGGTTGATGGTGGCGAGCCCGGCGAGCGGCAGCACTACCCAGGCCAGCAACTGCAAACGGAGGCTGCTGGTCCTCATGGCGCCAAATCGTCATGACGCAAGAGATAGCCGAGGCCACGCAAGGTGGCGATCTGGACACGAGATCCTTCGAGCTTCTTGCGTACACGGTGCACATAGATCTCGATGGCGCTAGGGTCGGCGTCGGTCTCGAAATCATAGATCGCGGCCGACAACGCCGCCTTGCTCACCGTGCGCCCGGCCTTGACCATCAATTGCTCCAGCACTGCGTGTTCGCGCGGCGTCAGCGCCAACGTCTCGCCAGCGAGCGAAAACAGCCGGGTATTGGTGTCGAAGACGAGATCGCCGCAGGCGACGACGGGCGCGGTGCGGTCATTGGCGCGGCGCAGCTGCACGCGGATGCGAGCCTCCAGCTCCTCGATCTGGAACGGCTTTGCCAGATAATCGTCGGCGCCTTCATTGAGGCCCTTGACGCGGCCGTCGAGGCTGGCATTGGCGGTCAGCACGATCACCGGCACACGGTTGCCGCGCGCCCGCAACATGCGCAGCACCTCTAGCCCGCCCATGCGCGGCAATGCCAGGTCGAGGATGACAAGCGCGTGGTCGCCGGCGGCCAGGGCATGCTCGACATCCTCGCCATCATGGACGACGTCCACCACATAGTTCGCCTGACGCAGGGTCTTGCCCAGCCAGTCGGCCAGGTCGCGATTGTCTTCGACGAGCAGCAGCCGCATCTCTATCGCTGTCCTGGGGTGCGGTTCACCCGGATTTCCATCTGTTTCTTCGACTGGCACAGCCAGGTCGCGCCCGATTGATGATCGTGCACCAGCGATAATATCGATCCATCCGCAAGGCAAATGCTGGAGATCCCGAGGTTCAGGCGGCGGCGCCTTCGCACAAATCGAACCGATCGGTTCGTCTTCTGTTGACGGACCGTGCAGCATGTGGTGAACGCCGGCTCGGTGAACGGTCGCGCCCGGCGGTGGGGGTTTCTGCCAACAATCTGATTTTGATGAATAAAATAATGACCGCGGAGGCTGTTTGTCGAATTTCAAGGGCCGAAATCGCACGATCCGTGGAACATCTTCGTGATTGGAATCCGTGGCGGGGCAAACCCATCTCGGGGTGGTCCGAGCGACGCGAAATTCCTCCCAAGGGCACGCCACCAGACGGACAGAACAAAGAAATACTGGAGTAAACAAAATGACCAAGATCGCTCTTACCGCCGCCGCCATCCTCGTCGCCTCGGGCACTGCTTTTGCCGGCAGCGACAATTACGGCTCTTACAATGCCAACCAGCCGGTTCCCAACCAGTCGCCTTCGAGCCAGTCGACTTTCAACATCGACACCTCGCACACCGGCTCGATCCTGAAGCCCTCGAAGGCACAGGGCGACGCCAACGCCAAGGTGCCGGCTGAGTCTGGCCAGGGCATCTGGGGCCGCTAATCTAGGCTAGTCTCGACTACCAAGTCTGACTACAAAGAGCGGTGGGCTTGGCCCGCCGCTCTTGTTTTTTGCGCGGAGTAGCGCCGCCGGGGGCGCCGGCTCAAGCAGCCAATCCTCGCCGTCGGCAACAAACAGTTCTCGCCCAAAAATAAAGTTGGATTGGCCGGGGTCCGCTGCATGGCAGGCTTGGCCTGCCGCGCCTGGATCCTAGCCCAGATCCTTCGGCCGCAGACAATGTGTCAGCCGGGCGCAGGACAGGCCCGACCAGTCGCCCTCGAAGACGAAGCGCGCGAGGGCTGCCGTCGGGAATCTTTCCTCGAGCTTCTTGCGCGCCTTGGCCTCCGACCCTGGCCCGGCAAGCTGTCTGGCCAGGTCTTCCAGGCCCGGATTGTGGCCGATCACGAGCAAGCTGCCACCCGACGGGTCGACCTGATGAATCTGGCTTAGAATATCCGCCGCTGAAGCGTCGTACAGCGCCTTGGCGAATACGACCTTGGGATGCGCGGGCAGTTCCGCCGCCACCAGCCGCCAGGTGTCGCGGGCGCGCAGTGCCGGCGACACCAGCGCCAGGTCCGGCAGCCAGTCGCGCGCCGCAAGCTCGCGCCCCATCAAGTGTGCCGCCTTCAATCCGCGGTCGGTGAGTGGACGGTCGAAATCATCGAGTGCCGGATCGTCCCAACTCGATTTGGCGTGGCGAAGCAGGAGAAGCTGTTTCATCGCCACGCTCTCGGCTCACGGCGTGATGCGCGCCAGGTGCTCGAGGTCGGCTTCCTCGCGCAGCGGGTCAGGGGCCATCACCACCGAGGTGCTGTTGTCGGCATCGTCGGCAAAGTGCGCAAGCACGGTGCGGCCGGCCTCCATGCGCGCCTTGCCTTCGGCGACCAGCCCCAGCGCCAGCGGATAGAGCCGGTGCTCGGTCTTCAGCACGCGGGCAGCCAGTGTATCCGCATTGTCGCCAACCATCACCGGCACGGCCGCCTGGGCGATGATCGGGCCGTCATCCATCTCGGAGGTGACGAAATGCACGGTGCAGCCATGGATGCGCATGCCGGCGGCGAGTGCGCGCGCATGAGTATCGAGCCCCTTGAAAGCCGGCAGCAGGGCAGGGTGGATGTTGATCATGCGGCCCTGCCATTTCTGGACGAAGCCGGGGGTGAGGATGCGCATGTAGCCGGCCAGCGCCACGATCTCGGCATTGAATGCCACGAGCGCCGCGTCGATGGCGGCATCATGCGCCTGCTTGCTGCCATGGTCGGCGCGCGAGATGACCTGCGTGGCGATGCCGCGCGCCCTGGCGATGCCGAGGCCGGCGGCGTCGGCCTTGTCGGAAATGACGCCGACGATCTCGGCCGGGAAGGCCGGGTCGCTGGCCGCCGCGATCAGCGCGGTCATGTTGGAGCCGCGCCCCGAGATCAGGACAACGGTGCGTTTCCTCTGTACGCTCATAGGCCGATCGAGCCCCGATAGATGACGCCGGCATCTCGGCGCGGCACGATGCGGCCGATCGGCGTCACCGTCTCGCCGGCCTCCTGCAGCACGGCGGCGACCTGCGCCGCCTGGCCGGACGCGACCGCCAAAATCATGCCGATGCCGCAATTGAAGGTGCGCATCATCTCTTCCGGCTCGACGCCACCGGTCTTGGCCAGCCACGAGAACACTGGAGGGACGTCGATCACCTCGAGGTCGAGCTCGGCCGAAAAATCCTTGGGCAGCACGCGCGGAATGTTTTCCGGGAAGCCGCCGCCGGTGATGTGGGCGAGCGCCTTGATGCCATGCGTGTTGCGGATGGCCTTGAGGATCGACTTGACGTAGATGCGGGTCGGCTCGAGCAGCGCCTCTGCCAGGGTGGCCTCGTCGTTGAACGGCGCCGGATCGCCCCACGCCAGGCCGCTGACGGCGACGATGCGGCGCACCAGCGAATATCCGTTCGAATGCAGGCCCGAGGAAGCGAGGCCCAGCAGAACGTCGCCTTCGACGATGTCGTCGGTGGGCAAGAGCTGGCCGCGTTCCGCCGCGCCCACCGCAAAGCCGGCAAGGTCGTAGTCGTTGCCATGATACATGCCGGGCATCTCGGCCGTCTCGCCGCCGATCAGCGCGCAGCCGGCCTGGCGGCAGCCCTCGGCGATGCCGCCGACGATCGCGGCACCCTGGTCGGGATCGAGCTTGCCGGTGGCGAAATAGTCGAGGAAGAACAGCGGTTCGGCTCCCTGCACGACGATGTCGTTGACGCACATGGCGACGAGATCGATGCCGATCGTGTCGTGCTTGCCGGCATCGATGGCGATCTTGAGCTTGGTGCCGACGCCGTCATTGGCCGCCACCAGCACCGGATCCGTGAAGCCGGCGGCCTTGAGGTCGAACAGGCCGCCGAAGCCGCCGATCTCGCCGTCGGCGCCCGGCCGGCGCGTCGCGCGCACCAGCGGCTTGATCTTCTCGACCATGAGATTGCCCGCGTCGATATCGACGCCGGCCTCGGCATAGGTGAGCCCGTTCCTGCGCTTGCTCGTTTTGGGCTGGCCCGTTTTGGGCTGGCTTGTGTCGCGCTTGCTCATCGCAATTTTCCTGCTCGTTTGCGGGCTCTTCGCATGAACGGCTGCGCCTCGCAAGGATGACGACAGAATGGTTGGCTTTTACCCCGATAAAAACGAGGCGATGGCGCCCCTTGTGCAAAATCTCCTCGGCCCTCGTTTCTCATCGGAGGCAAAACCTCGCGTCTCCATTTTCGCCTCACCCCTTTGCATCCTTGTATGTAGTTGTTGTTGGTGCTCTGTTGCCATGCATCAGGCATTGGGGGACAAGGCATGCTCAATCCTTCGCAACAGATCATGAGACTAGGCTTCGGATTCGCCGTGTCACAGGCGCTGCGCGTCATTATCGAACTCGGCATCCCCGATCTCCTGGCTGCCAGCGAGCGGTCGGTAGATGAACTGGCGGCTGCCACTCAATCGGATGCTGACTCGCTTTATCGTGTAATGCGACTTCTCGCGCCTGAAGGGGTGTTTAGGGAAGTGCTGCCCCGTCATTTCGAGTTGACGGAGGTTGGTGCGGTGCTGCGCTCCGATCGGCCGGGTCCCCGTGACTTCATCCGTATGATCAACAGCGAGGCCTATCTTGCCTTCGAGCAGCTGCTGCATTCTGTCCGCACCGGAAAGCCGGCCTTCGACAAGGTGTTCGGGAGCCCAAGGTTTGACTGGCTGTCGGAACATCCGGAACAGGCTGCCTTGTTTCAGCGTGCCATGGTCGCCCTGAGCCAAGGCAGTAACGAGGCCGTTGCCGAAGCCTATGATTTCAAGCCGTTCACGCGGATCGTCGACGTTGGCGGCGGACATGGCCAGCTTCTCTCGGCGATCCTGGCTCGCAACCCTCATCTGGACGGCGTGCTTTTCGATCTGCCGTCGGGCGTCGCGGCAGCACGCCAGGGTGCCGGAGGCGACCTGCCGCGTACCGAATTTGTCGCCGGTAATTTCTTTGAAAGTGTTCCCACCGGGGACGTCTACGTCATCAAGAAGGTCGTTCACGATTGGGATGATGGGCGTGCCGTGGAGATCCTGCGAAATTGCCGCAAGGCAATGCTGCCGAACGGGAAGGTGCTTGTGGCCGAGACGCTCGTGCCGCCAGGTGACGAACCGAACCAGATCAAGGGTATCGACGTGGTCATGCTCGCCGTCACTGGCGGCCTAGAAAGAACGCGGGTCCAATATGCAAGCTTGTTCGACGTCGCTGGGCTACGCCTTGAACGAGTGATTCAGACCCAAGGACCCATTTCCATCCTTGAGGCATCGGCGGTCTGACCAAAGAAGTTGTCGCCGCGAGCCCAGGTCGCGGTACTTCGCTGTCCAGCGACCGCACCTTTTCCGTGAAGGTTAGGGATATCGCATGTCGAGATGGCCGGCAGGGCATAGGGGTTCAAACAGACCTTTGCCATGTCTGGCGCTTCTCCCTTGCGATCCTCCTTCGTCTCCATCATTTATCGGCAAGCAAACCCAACAGGCACGCATTTGACCGTCCCCAATCTGATCACCATCCTGCGCTTTGTTCTGGTGCCGGCGGTGGTGCTGGCAATGCTGCAGGCGCGCTGGGACTGGGCCTTTGCCGGGTTCCTCGTTGCCGGCATTTCCGACGGCGTCGACGGTTTTATCGCCCGCCGGTTCAACCAGCAGTCAACGCTCGGCGCCTATCTCGACCCGATGGCCGACAAGCTGCTGCTGGTTTCGGTCTTCGTCGTCATGGGCTTCATCGGGCAATTGCCGCTCTGGCTCGTCGTGACCATGGTGTCGCGCGACGCGTTGATCGTCTGCGCCGTTGTGTTGTCCACCGTCATGGCCCATCCGGTCGAGATGAAGCCGCTTTTCGTGTCGAAGGCCAACACCGCCATCCAGATCGTGCTGGCCTCGGTGGTGCTCGGCGAACTTGCCCTGTCGGTTCACCTCGACCCGCTAAGGCCAGGCCTCATATTGCTGTCCGGGGTCTTGACCGTGGCTTCGGCCGCGGCCTATCTCGTGGCTTGGCTGAGGCATATGAGCGGCTATGGCGAAGGCTCCAAACCGGGCACCTGATCAAGAATCCATCGAAGCGGCCGCCGAGGCCGCGGCGGCAGGCGAAACTGCGTCTCTGGCGTTTCGCCGCCAGATCCGCTTCTGGCTGATCAGCGCCGTCCTGCTGGCGCTGTTCCTCTACGTCTTTTCAGGCATCCTTTTGCCGTTCGTCGCCGGCATGGTGCTGGCCTATTTCCTCGATCCGGTCGCCGACCGGCTGCAGCGGCTCGGCCTGTCGCGCTTCATGGCGACGGTGGTCATCCTCATCACCTTCCTTATCGTGCTGGTGCTGGCCTTCGTCATCCTCATTCCGGTGCTGGCGACGCAGATGGCCGATTTCGCCGGCAAATTGCCGGAATACCTGACCCGGCTGCAGAGCCTGATCACTTCTTTCGATCCGAAATGGCTGGAACAGAAGTTCGGTGTCAACGCCAATGGCTTGCGCGACGGACTGAATTCGCTGCTGACCTCCGGCTTCGGCCTGCTCACCACGGTCTTCACCTCGATCTGGAGTTCCGGCGTGGCGCTGGTCTCGGTGGTCAGCCTGTTCGTGGTGACGCCGGTGGTCGCCTTCTACATGCTGCTCGACTGGGACCGCATGGTGGCGGTCATCGACAGCTGGGTGCCGCGCGACAATGTCGCGACGGTGCGCGCCATCGCCAAGGACATCAACACCGCCACCGCCGGCTTCGTGCGCGGCCAGGGTACGCTGTGCCTGGTGCTGGGCGCCATGTACGCCACCGGGCTGACGCTGACCGGGCTGAATTTCGCCATCCTCATCGGCCTGTTCGCCGGGCTGATCTCCTTCATTCCCTATGTCGGCTCGCTGACCGGGCTGGTGCTGGCCGTCGGCGTCGCCTTCGTTCAGTTCTGGCCGGACTGGACGATGATCGTCGCCGTCGCGGTGGTGTTCTTCATCGGCCAGTTCATCGAGGGCAACATCCTGCAGCCGCGGCTGGTCGGCAAAAGCGTCGGCCTGCATCCGGTGTGGCTGATGTTTTCGCTGTTTGCCTTCGGCGCGCTGTTCGGCTTCGTCGGCTTGTTGATCGCGGTGCCGGCTTCCGCTGCCGTTGCCGTGCTGGTGCGGTTTGCCATAGCCCGCTATCTCGAATCGCCGCTTTACAAAGGTCACGGCGCGGGGCCTGTGCCACAGCTTCCGGCCGATCGCGGCGGCGGCCACCGCACGCAACCGCGTCGCTGACGTGACTGCCCAGCCAACCGATCCGCCGCGCCAGTTGCCGCTCGATCTCGGCCATGGCACCGGCTATTCGCGCGACGAGCTCGTCGTCTCCGGCACCAACAACCAGGCTGTAGCCTTGGTCGATCGCTGGCCGGACTGGCCTTCGCAGGTGGTGGTGCTGGCCGGTCCCGCAGGCTCGGGCAAGACACATCTGGCCTCCATATGGCGCAAACGCGCCAACGCGGTTGCGATCGACGCCAAGCGTATCGGTGACAGCATCGCCAATCTCGGCGCCCGCCCGGCACTGATCGACGATGTCGATACCGGAGCGGTTGATGAACATGGCCTGTTCCATCTGATCAATGCGGTGCGTGGTGCCGGGTCCACGCTGCTCCTGACGGCGCGACGCTTTCCCTCGGCCTGGGGTGTCAGGCTGCCTGACCTTTCCTCACGGTTGAAGGCGGCGGCGACGGTCGAGATCCATGAGCCCGACGATCTCTTGCTTGCCGGCGTCATCACCAAGCTGTTCGCCGACCGCCAGGTCGAGGTCGAGCCGCATGTCGTGCAATACCTGGTGCGCCGTATCGAGCGCTCGCTGGCGACAGCGATGCGCGTGGTGGAAAGGCTGGATCGCACCGCGCTCGAGCGCAAGACGCCGATCACGCGCACGCTCGCCGCGGAAACCGTCAGCGCCATGGATGAAGGGCAAGGCGAGTTCGAGATTTGAGGGCGCCGCCGGGTCAGCGAGAGACGAAACCCTGCTCGGCCATGCAACCGCGAAACACTTCGTGCGACGTAATTGCATGAGTTTGCCGGCTGGCCCCGGTCCTGCCTGCGCTCCAAATCAGGTTGTAGGCCCTGGGAGTGAGGCGCTTGGGTTCTCGCCCGGCGAGCTTGCCTTCAAATGCATCGAGCGATCGCCGGTGCCGCGGCGGTGGACATTCCCAACGGCAATCATCAGCCTCCATTGCTTCGGTTGTTGAAGCGGACCATTCGATGGTCTGTCTCTCTGCTGAGTTATGGACCATCGAATGGTCCATAAGGAGCGACCAATGCAAGTATCTGTCACCGATGCCAAGGGGCAGTTGACCGAGTTGGTGCGCCGTGCGGAGGCGGGCGACGAGGTCATTCTGACCCGTCACGGCCATGCCGCGGTGCGGCTGGTCCCCATCAAGGCAATGCCCGACAGGGTGGGCCGCCGCGCGCTCCTGGAAGCCGCGCGTGCGGCAGGGGCTGCCAAGGCGAAGGCCGGACCGTCCGCTGCCCGTAGCCAGGATTTCCTCTATGGTGATGATGGCCTGCCCGAATGATCGCGGTCGACACCTCGGCTCTCATGGCGATTGTTCTTGATGAGCCCGATGCGAACCTGTGTATCGCCGCCCTCGAAGCCGGGGATGACGTTCTGATCTCCGCCGGCACCGTGGCCGAAGCCTTGATCGTCGCGGCACGACGCAATGTCGGTGAAGAGTTGTCCGGCCTGATCGACGGACTTGGTTTCGAGATAGTGGCGGTGACGCCGGCCTCGGCGCGCCGCATCGCCGAGGCTTATGCTCGATGGGGCGAGGGCAACCACCCGGCTGGACTCAATTTCGGCGACTGCTTCGCCTACGAAGTGGCGAAGGAGCATGCCTGCCGCCTGCTTTATGTCGGCGGCGATTTTTCTAAGACCGACATAGAGAGTGTGCTCTAGGAACCATAGCAGGGTGACCATCGCCGGGGCATTTGCATTGCCAGGGATGGTGGATGGTCGGAGTGGAGAGATTCGAACTCCCGACCCTCTGGTCCCAAACCAGATGCGCTACCAGGCTGCGCTACACTCCGAACGGTCTGTTGCCTATTCATTTCAGTGGAGCATGGCAAGTGCAAAAACCTTGCCGCCATGCGCATTGCGCAGTAATGACGGTCGAAGGGTGGCGATGCTGCCTTGCACAATAACGAGGTGGCCATGTCCGCGCGCATTTTCAGCCCTGCCAAAACCGCGATGCAGTCCGGCAAGGCCAAGACCGGCTACTGGGTGCTGGAATTCGACCCCGAGATGCGCAAGAAGATCGACCCGCTGATGGGCTATACGACGTCGGGAGACATGAGAAGCCAGATCAGGCTCACCTTCGATACGCGCGAAGAGGCGGTGGCCTATGCCGAAAAGGAAGCACTCGCCTACCGCGTCGAGGAGCCGAAAGAGACCAAGCGCCGCCAGATTTCCTATGCGGAGAATTTCCGCTATGACCGCAGGACGCCCTGGACGCATTGAACGGCGGCCAGCGTCAAGTATCCAGCCGGCCCAAAGGCCGGCCAGCGGTCCCGTAGCTCAGCTGGATAGAGCACCGGCCTTCTAAGCCGATGGTCACAGGTTCGAATCCTGTCGGGATCGCCAGTAATTTCAAAGACTTGTGCCGGTGGTCTGATCAATGCCGCAAGCCCTGGCATCCAGCGACTGTCAGCGCCGCAACTCTATGCAGCAGGGAATCCAGTCTGGACTTGCAGCCCATTCGGCGCGGCGCTCCGGAATTATTTCGTGATCTGGCAGGGTTGGAACCTTAGCTCTCATAACGCGTTCGGGGCCTTGTATTCGCGGTGCCTATTAAAAAGGCAATGTGCGGGCCGGCGAATGGGTGGGGCAAAACAAGCGCGGGTTGGGGGAGGAGAAGCCAGGCTATGTCGAAACGTGAAATTGGAACGTCCCCTTCGTTGGGGCGGCGTATCGCTGAACTCAGGGCGAGAATGCAGGATGCGGAAATTTCCGACCATGAGATGAAAACGTTTCACAAGGTCGCCGCCATCATGGGGCCGGGCGACGGCTCCCTACGGCTGGATGCCGACGATCTAATCGCGGCATCCTTCGTTGTCGAGACGCTGGGCGAACAGGCGTCCAACCGCTGACATTTCCCTCCATCAGCCCGAAGTTCTGATCGCGAGAGCCAGCGCGGCCGCCGTCGGCGGCCGTTGCCATGCCGCCCGATATTCAATTGGAGGGAAAGTCTTATCAATTTGTTTGCGTTGGTCCGTCATGGTAGCGGCGACTAACGGAGTTGAACGCGATGAGGATCGATCTGTCGCCGACGAGTTGGGGCAGGGTGATCGCTGTGACCATCGCCGGTACGGCATTCTTCATTGCCGTGGCGTTCTTCGTCGATTCTTTCAATTTCCCCTATCTGTCGCGCGAGGCCGTGTGGCGGGCGCAGATGACCGACCTGATGCTGCCTTTGGTGCTGGGCGGCTCGTTTTTGTTTTTCCTCATGTGGAAGATTCGCCAGTTGGCCATCGCGCAGCGCGACCTCAGCGTCATTGCCGCGACCGACAGCCTGACGGCGGTGCTGAACCGTGGTGCCTTCTCGATGCTGGTCGAGGCCTATCTCGAGCAGACCCGCAAGCAGGAGCAGACCCGTTCGGGGGCGCTGCTGATCATCGACGCCGACCACTTCAAGTTGATCAATGACCGCCTGGGCCATGACTGCGGCGACCAGGCGCTCAAGCTGATAGCGCAGGCGATCAAAGGGCAACTGCGTGGCGGCGATATTGTCGGCCGCATCGGCGGCGAAGAATTCGGCGTGTTTCTTCCCGGCGTGGATCCTTCGCAATCCTGGGTGGTTGCCGAAAGCATCCGCCGGCGTATCAGGGAGATGGACTTTTCGCCCGGTGGCAGACCTTGCCCGCTTTCCGTCAGCATCGGCGGCACGAGTTTTACCGGCCCGATCACCTATCAGGAAATCTTCTCCGCTGCAGACAGGAGGCTTTACACGGCCAAGTCGAACGGGCGCGATCAGGTCAGCTTCGATCCGGCGGCGGCCGCCCCGGTGCCTAAACCCAGCGTCACCACGGTGCATTGAGAGTAGCCTGATCATGGGTGGCCATCGCACCCTTGAAACCGTCGCGTCCTTTTACAATTGCGGACAAGAACCTTGGGCACTCGGACAGCCCACTGATTTGTGAAGGCTTTGAAGTAGACGGCGCTTTCGCTTTGCCGACATCACGCTAAAGGGATGGCTTTCTCACGCCTGAGACGGCAGACATCGAAAATCTGTCGACCTATGCGCCTCGTTTCGACCAGGAGCTTTTCGGTCGGGCTCCTCTTTGGAGCGGAATTTGTTCGAGCTCTCGTGAGCCGCTCCTCGCTAAGGAGGCTGGTCAATCCGAAGATCCTCTCGCGCACAAGATCATGTTGCACACATAGCGCGGGCAAGAGTTGATATATGGTTTTGCTCGACGATGTTGGAAGTGACGGATCGAAGACAACGTGATCGACGGGCGCATCGAGACTTCCACTGATGAGATCGTGCGCTGCTTGCTTCGAAAGAATGTAGCCGGCCGATCCGATGTGGAAGCCATATAGTCTAGCCACCGAAAACGCACGGCCGACGGAAGCACGCTTCATCGCGATAACTGTCTTCCTTAGGTATGTTTCCAGCTTGACGATATCGGCGTCGGCCGGAATCCATCCGTCATCGGAAAGCATCGGGCCAGCTGCTTCGGACAAAATGATGTCATCTTCGAAGATCACACCAAAAGCATCATCGCCATCCGCGATGACTTTCCAGCAAATCTTGTGGCTCATAAGGCAGGCGATTTCCGTGGGGGTCAAATTTGGTGAAGTCTCGCAAAATTCCGGTCGACGCAACGCGTCTACGGCAGGAACCCGGTCGAACGAGACACCAATCTTCGCGAATTCAGCCGTGACATGGGCAAGTCGATCGGGAGAACGATCGAGGTTGATGACCATACATTTCATTGATGCTTCCCAAGGGCTATGCCCGACTATAATTACTGCTTTGAACCTTGACCTCGGAATCCATCCCTCCATGCCCGGAATGACGGGCTTAAACGAATAGTTCCGCCGCAACGCTCCCAGTCTGCCAATCACCTTTCGCTCTCTAGTGGATGACCCGCTTCTGTCGAGATACCTGTCTGGATGGACAAAGTCGAGATAGTCGGGGGTTGCTGGATTGAGACGTAGCTTTTCGCCAGTCTCGTCGTTCGACATCAGGAACGGATGGCTGGGGTGCTTTGACAAAGCCTTCTCACAGCTTTAAGAGGCGCCGCTTCGGATATGTGTTCCAGTTGACGAAAATTGCGCAATAGACGATAAATATTTTGAGACCTAATTTTTTTTGAAGGCGTCTATGTTCAAAAATATTTTTTTCTCAGCAGCGTTAGGTCTGCTTGGCATAAAGTAATGTCTTCAATCGTTCGGCGTCAAGCAACGCCATCGATCGCCCGAGCGGGCAGTACGACAACGGTCAGGTTTTCACTAAAACAACTGGCCAGCCAGGGCAAAGCGCGGCAACAATGCTCCATCTATTCAATGGCTTTCAGAGCCCCTTTGGCGGCAGTGACCTCGAGACGCTGGAACTCTATCGGCTGTTGAGCGCGGACGCGGAGGTGCGTCTGTGGGCAACCTCCTCCAGGGTGTCCGGCGAGTTGATGCGACACTCACCAATCCGCCGCATCTCGCCGCTAACGCGGAACATGCCGGATGGCGGCACCTATGTCTTTCTCGGAGCGCATTGGCGCAACAAAATATGGCCTTACCTGATCCCGCGGCCGCGCCGGGTGATCTACGTCTTCAACACCTTTCACCCGAAAGTCATCGCGCTGACGGCGCGCATGCCCCGCATGCTGAACTGGCCCGAAGCCGAACTGGTGCTGATTTCCGATTTTCAAAAAAGCGTGCTTCAAATCGACGGTGTCGTGCATCCGTCGCCGATCGAGATCGGACGTTTTTCACCAAGGCTGGTCCGACCGGATGGTCCGTTCGCGGTGGGGCGGCTGAGCCGCGATGCGCCGGACAAGCACCACGCCGACGATGCGCCGCTTTACGAGGCATTGCTGGCGGATGGCGCTGCGGTGCGGATTCAGGGCGGGATGCCGCTGAAGGAGCGGCTCGCGCTCCATCCGCGATTGGAACTCCTGCCGCAGGGCCAATTTGCCGCCGAACAGTTCCTGTTGAAGCTGGACGCATTCTACTATCGCACCGGCTCGCATGTGGTGGAGACGTTCGGTCGCGTGGTGTTGGAGGCGATGGCCTGTGGTTTGCCCGTGGTCTGTCATTCGCATGGCGGCTACGCCGACCACATCAGGCATGGCGAAAACGGCTTCCTGTTCGAGACGACGCAACAGGCGGCGCGGATCCTGGCCGATCTCAAAGCCGATCCGAAACTGCGGGCGACAGTGGGTCGCGAGGCGCGGCAGACGGTCGAGCAGTTGTTTTCGCCGCAGGCACTGCGACGGCGGCTGGATTTCTATCTGCGTTAGCGGCACATCATCCGTCGGGCTTCGCGGACACCCTCGGCGCAACACGTGTCCGTGTGTTGTCAACGATCTCGACATCGCGTTAAAGCCGGCATGCAGGCGGACCATCGGGGCGGACAGCCAGCGCGCACCACAGGCTGAGCAGGACTTCTTACCGATGACATTGATGAGCGCGGCGGCTCTGCTGATCCTTGTCCTGACTTACGCCGGTGTCGCCATTGGCCGCATCCCCGGCCTGCGCCTCGACCGGGCGGGGATCGCGTTGCTCGGCGGGGCCGCGATGATCGCCATCGGCGCGCTCAGCATGGAGGACGCCTACCGGGCGATCAATTTCGACACCATCACGCTTCTGCTCGGCATGATGATCGTGGTGGCGCATCTGAAAGTGTCGGGCGCCTTTCGCGGCCTTGGCGCCATGGCCATCGAGCACGCGCATGCGCCCTTCATGCTTTTGGTGATGGTGACGCTGCTGACCGGCGTGCTGTCGGCCTTCCTGGTTAACGACGCCATCTGCCTTGTCATGGCGCCGATCGTCGTCCACGTCACCCGCGTCATCAAGCGCAACCCGATCCCCTATCTGATCGCCACCGCCACCGCGTCGAATTGCGGCAGCGTCGCCACCATCACCGGCAATCCGCAAAACATGGTCATCGGCGCGCTGTCGGGCATTTCCTATCCGGCCTTTTCGGCGGCACTCGCTCCGGTCGCTCTGTTCGGCCTCGTCGCGGTCGTTGTCATCATCCGCATCGTCTACCGGGCCGAATTCGCTCGTAAGGTCCCATTGACGCCCGAGGTCTCGCGTGGCCGCATGCACAAGCGGCAGGTGCTGAAGGCGGTAGTGGTGTGCATCGGACTGGCAATTGCCTTCTTCGCTGGTGTGCCCGTCGCCAAGGCGGCACTCATCGGCGGCGCGATCCTCTTGCTCACCCGCGCCATCAAGCCGGAACGCATCTACCGCGAGATCGACGGTCCGCTGCTGTTCATGTTCGCCGGCCTGTTCATTGTGGTCGCCGGCGCCGAAAAGACGCTTCTTACATCAGAGATGATCGCCTCGGCAAAGAACCTCGGTCTGGACGATGTCTGGCGCCTGTCGGGCTTCACCGCGGTGCTCTCCAACATCATGAGCAACGTCCCGGCCGTGCTGGCGCTGCGGCCTTTCATTCCCGGCCTTGAAAACCCCGAGCGTGCCTGGCTGGTCGTCGCCATGAGCTCGACGCTGGCCGGCAATTTCACGCTGCTTGGTTCGGTCGCCAACCTGATCGTCGCCGAACAGGCACGGGCCGCCGGCACGCAGCTGTCATTCGGCGCCTTCTTCAGGGTCGGCTTGCCGTTGACGCTGATCACGCTTGGCGTGGGCACTGCATGGCTGGCGTTTGGGTTCTAGATCTAGTCGCTTGAAGTCCGCGCCCGCACAAGCGTCGCCGCGGCGCGGCCGGCCGCCTCGATATAATCGGGGTTGTGGTGGATCAGCATGATCGAAAACGAGCCGTCGATCAGGAGTACGATCTCGCGCGCCAAGGCTTGCGGCGCCGCGACGCCGTGGTCCGACAATGCGCCAGCCAGCCATGTTTCGAAATTCGACTTGTGCCGCGACCCGACCTTGATCGCCGGATGTCCGGGCATCGAGGCGAGTTCCGCGGCCGTGCGCAGGAAGCCGCATCCTTTCCATTTCGGATGGCGGGCGGCCCGTGCCAGATTGGTAAAGATCGCCTCAACCTTGCGATCCGCGCCGCCTTCGGCAGCATCGAACCAGCCGGCCATCCGCTTCAGATTGGGTTGGTCGCGGCCATCGAGATATGCGGCGATGAGGTTGTCCTTGCTCTTGAAATGGTAGTAGAGCGTCCGCTTGGTGAGACCCGCCGCCTCGGCGACGGCATCGACGCTGACGCGACCGATTCCTTCGGCGTAGAAGAGCCTGGTCGCGGCATCGACAATGCGTTTGCGGGTGGGGCTTTGTGCGTCAGGCATGAGCCTAGGTATACCGACTAGTGAATATACACAAGCGCCAAAGGGCATAGTCTTCCGGCTCATCAGCATGATGGAGAAGGAAGAGCCAATGACCGATCTTGTCCTCAATGATACCAAGGATGGGATTGCCATCCTCACCCTTAACCGGCCGGAGAAACTCAACGCGCTGAACTATGCCCTGATCGATCGCCTGCTTGCGATCCTCGACGACATCGAAATCGACGACGGCGTCCGGGCGGTCATTCTTACCGGAGCAGGGGAGCGGGCATTTTCGGCGGGTGGCGACATCGCCGAGTTCTCGGCCAGCGTGGCGCTTGGCGTCGATGTCGCGATGCGGGACTTCGTCATGCGCGGGCAGCGGCTGACGGCAAGGCTGGAAGCCTTCCGCAAACCCGTCATCGCCGCCGTCAACGGCATTGCCTTTGGTGGCGGCTGCGAAATCACCGAAGCGGTGCCGCTGGCCATTGCCAGCGACCGGGCTTTGTTCGCCAAGCCGGAAATCAACCTTGCGATGCCGCCGACTTTTGGTGGAACGCAGCGCTTGCCCAGGCTCGCAGGGCGCAAGCGGGCGCTGGAACTGCTTTTGACCGGCGATTGGTTCCCGCCGCGGCGCGCTCTCGAACTTGGCCTCGTCAACGAGGTGGTGCCGCATGGCGATTTGATGCCGGCCGCAATCGGCCTGGCCAGGCGTATCCTGCGGCACTCCGATCTGGCGATCGCCAGCATCCTCGCGGCGGTGGCGCAGGGCCTCAACCGGAGCATCGCCGACGGCCTGCTGGTCGAGGCCGAGCAGTTCGCCCGCATGGCCTCGACCGCCGATTTGCGCGAAGGGCTCGATGCCTGGATCGAGCGGCGCGAGCCGCGCAATGACGGCACATGGACGCATATCGCGCGGCCTGACGAGCCCAGGCGAGCCTCGCTGGCGTCGGATCAGGGCGCCACCACCAGCCGGCCTTTCATATTGGGGTGAAAGCGGCAGAAATAGTCGACCGATCCCGCGGCTTTCAATGTCAGGCTCGCGGATTTCTTCGGCGGGATCATCACCTCCCAGCCACCTTTCAAAGTGGCCGTGTGGGCGAACGCGTCCTTGTTCACCCACTCGATCGTATCGCCGACCTTCGCCTCGACGGCGGCCGGCGAGAACACCAGTTTGTCGATGGTGACCCGGATGGTTTCAGCTTGCGCCGGGACGATACCGCCGGCCAGCATCAACGCAATCCACAGATGGCGTTTCGGCATGCTCCCGGTCCTTACTTCAGCATGCCGGCGACGTGTTCGGCATTCTGAGATTGAGAGATTGGACGCTGTTGCCGGCAAAAGGTTCCCGAAGATCTTTCTCCGGGTCCGGCGGCCGCTAAACTACCGCATCCAATGAGGGCTTGTCAGCAGCCTGCAGGCGCGCCGTGGCCGCCAGGAGATCGGTCTGGGTGATCAGCCCGAGAATCCGCTCGTCGTCGTCGACGATGATCACCGCATGGCTGCGGCCATCGGTGAGCACGGGCAGCAGACCCATGGCGGCGAAATCGGCGGCGGCGGTCGCGGCGGGCGATATCACGGACCCAACCGAACCGCAGGCCTGGGTCAATTCCCGCAGTCCCACGGTGCCCGCCAGCCTTGCCTCCGCGTTGACGACCGGCAAGGTGCGGATGTTGTGGTCGAGCAGCAATTGGCGCGCCGACTCGGCTGAGGTGTGTGCGTCGACCGAGATTACATCGCGCGACATGATGTCCTCGCACAGAAGGGTCTTGTGCGCGCGCACCATCGCCTGCAATTCGACTTGCCGCAGCAGCCGGTCGAGATCGCTGCGATCGATATCGAATGTCTCGTCGAGTGCGCCAAGCGCGGCATCGATGTCTTCGGACCGGAAGCCGACGCGCGACTGTGCAGGCGGATCGCTGGTGCCGTGGCTATTCGCCGGTGCTGCAACCGGCACATGCGGATAATTGCGCCGGGCCAGTCTGTGGAAGCCGTAGCCGAGCGCCACCAGCAGGATCGAGTTCAGCGCCACCGGCACGAATGGGAACAGGAAGCCGGCGCTGATGACGGCGGGCCCTCCCAGCACCGCGGTCAGGGCGGCGGCTCCGCCCGGCGGATGCAGGCAGCGCGTGAACGACATGGCGGCGATGGCCAGTGCCACCGCGACGCCCGTGGCAAGCGCGGTTTCATGGATGAAATGCGCCACGATCACGCCGACCAATGCCGATATCGTGTTGCCTCCGATGATCGACCATGGCTGCGCCAGCGGGCTGGCGGGGACGGCGAACAGCAGCACCGCCGACGCCCCCATCGGCGCCACCAGCAGCGGCACATGCGGACCGTTGCCGAGCACAAGGCTGGCGATGACGCCGGTGAGTGCAATGCCGATCGTCGCGCCGATGCAGGCGACAAGGCGCTCGCGCAGCGTCGCGCCGGCAAGAATGGGAACAAAGAGGCGGAAGGCCATGACGTCGAAAAACTCTGCCGTATTCCAGGGGAAGTCGAAAGTGTACTGTTCGCACCGCAATGACGCGGCAACATTGGATTTGAAAGCCAAACTGATCCGGGAAACAGCAGTTTGAGGGAATAGAATTCCGCTACGCAGCCGCCGCGGCGGTCAGGCCGCGCGAAATGTCGGCCTTCAGGTCGTCGACATCCTCGAGGCCGATCTGCAGGCGGATCAACGGACCCTCATAGGGCGCTTTCGCGACAACGCGGTCGCCGAGCCAGACCGGCACGGCAAGGCTCTCATAGCCGCCCCAGGAATAGCCGAGGCCGAAGATCCGCAGTGCGTCGAGGAAGGCGTGCTGCTGCTTCTGGCCGCCGCCGGCAAGCACGATGGAAAAGATGCCGCTCGAACCGGAGAAGTCGCGCTTCCACAAATCGTGGTCCGGGTGGCTGGGTAGGGCAGGGTGGAGCACGCGCGCCACGCCTTTCTGGCCTTCGAGCCAGGAGGCGATGGCGAGCGTGCTGCGCTGATGATGCTCCAGGCGCACGCCCATGGTGCGCAGGCCGCGCAGCACCTGGTAGACGTCGTCGGGTCCGGCACAGCAGCCAAGCGTGCAGAAGCTTTCATAGAGATGCTTCCAGCAGCTCTCATTGGCCGACACCGTGCCCAGCAGCACGTCGGAATGGCCGGCCGGGTACTTCGTCGCCGCATGGATCGAGATGTCGACGCCGTGGTCCAGTGGACGAAAATACAGCGGCGTCGCCCAGGTGTTGTCCATCATGACGATGGCGCCGGCGGCGTGCGCCGCCTTGACGATGGCCGGGATGTCCTGCACCTCGAACGTGTTGGACGCCGGCGATTCCGTGAACACCACCTTGGTGTTGGGCTTGATCAACGCCGCGATGCCGGCGCCGACCTCGGGAGCGTAGTATTCGACCTCGATGCCCAGCCGCTTCAGCATCGTGTCGGCGAAGTTGCGGGTCGGGTGATAGACGGTATCGACGATCAGCAGATGGTCGCCCGCCGACACGAAGGCGAGCAGCGGCACGGTCACCGCCGCCAGGCCCGATGGCACCACGATCGTGCCGGCCGAGCCTTCCAGCGCGTCTATGGCGTGGGCAAGGGCATCGGTCGTCGGCGTGCCGCGCGTGCCGTAGGTGTATTTCTGGCTGCGTGCCGCCATCGAAGCCGCGTCACGAAAAAGCACGGTCGAGGCATGCACCACCGGCGGATTGACGAAGCCGAAATAGTCATGCGGATTGTTGCCTGAATGGGCAAGCCGCGTGTTGATGCCCATCCCGCCGCTAAAGTGTTCGCTGCCGTCTTTCGCCATTCCGCGTCGCCTTGTTGACAAGCCGCTAGCCATAGTGCGGCGTCATGGACCGTGCAACAGCCACCGGCCGCCAGGGGATGGACTTCGAATATGCCAATTCGTCGCGGCAGACGGTGGCGATGCGGGGAGTGACGCGACCCCGGCGGTGCGTTGTAGGCAACAGCGCCAGTCTCCGCCGACAGGGCAACGAACTCGGGCTAACGGGTTCCCTCGCAGCCTTCGCCGGCGCGTTGGCTGACGGAGCGTCAAATGAAAAACCCGCCTGTGCGGCGGGTCACTGGCGCAAATCAGCACCATGGACGAACATGTACCATAGCTGAGGTCACGGAATCAAGAAAAAATTCCTATCGTGAAAAGCTGCCGGCACAAAAACTGCCAACACCGCCGAACTGGCTGTCGTCAGGTCTTTTGTTAACCTGAGTTCGGAGCCCTATCTCCGCCGATCGGCCTATTGTGGACGATTGCGAAAGATATATAATCGTCTGCTAATATTAATCGCCGGATTGCTTCGATCAGATGCTGCCGGATGGTTGTTGCCGGTTGTCCTTCTGGTCCTCCACGATCCGGATCGCGTTCACGAAGCGTGCGCGCGGCAAGGGGAGGAATGCCATGCCCGACGTCAAATGGACAATGAAGGCGCGCGAATTCACCAACTGCAACTGCGCCTATGGCTGCCCGTGCCAGTTCAACGCCATGCCGACATACGGTTTCTGTGAAGCGGTTGCTGGCATGGAAATCGAGAGTGGCCATCACGGCGACACCAAGCTCGACGGATTGCGGTTCGTCGGGATTTTCCGCTGGCCCGGCGCCATACACGAGGGCAGGGGCGAAGCCGCTGTGGTTATCGACGAGAGGGCGACCGAGGCCCAGCGTGGTGCGCTGCTTCGCATATTGGGCGGTCTGGATACCGAACCAGGTGCGACGATATTCCAGGTCTTTTCGACCACGCTGGAGAAATTCCACGATCCGATCTTTGCCCCGATCGAATTCAAGGTCGATGTCGGCGCGCGAACCGCGCGGCTGCACGTCAACGGCGTAACCGACGGCCATGGCGAGCCGATCAAGAATCCGGTAACCGGCGCGGAACACCGGGCGCGCATCGACCTGCCGCACGGCTTCGAATACGCGATCGCCGAAGTCGGGCGTGGCTGGACCAAGACGACGAGCCCAATCAAATTCGAACTAGCCGATTCGCACAGCCATTTCGCCAATCTGCATCTCACGCAGAGCGGCATCGTGCATTGACCTGATCCAATGACCGACACGGCCCTCGAGGCGGTGCTGCGGCGCGACCGCGCGGTCGTAACGGCCGCGCTCGTCGTGATTGCCGTGCTCGCCTGGGCCTACGTGCTGTGGCTCGCCGCCCACATGGTCATGCCCGGCTCCCCCTTGCCGGACAGCGCAGGCAGTGACATGGCGGGAGTGGACATGTCGAACATGGGCGGCATGGATATGGGCGCCACGGTGGCGCCCGGTTTTCGGGCATGGGCATCGGCCGATTTCGCTTTCATCTTCACGATGTGGGCGGTGATGATGGTCGGCATGATGACGCCTTCGGTCGCGCCGATGCTGCTGCTCTATGCCGGCGTCGCTCGCAAGGCGCGAGCGGATGGCCGGCCTATCGCTTCGACGGGATGGTTTTTTGCCGGCTATCTCGCCGTCTGGGTCGTGTTCAGCATCGTGGCGACCGGTGCGCAATGGCTGCTCGCCCGTCTTGCCCTGCTCGATCCCTCGATGGCGACCGACAGCGCGATCCTCGGTGGGCTCGTCCTGATCGCCGCTGGTCTCTATCAATGGACGCCGATGAAGGGCGTCTGCCTGCGCCAATGTCAGGCGCCGATCGCGTTCCTGGCCAGCCATGGCGGGTTCCGCTCAACTCCGCTCGGCGCACTTCGGCTCGGCGTCGATCATGGCGCCTATTGTCTCGGTTGCTGCTGGGCGCTGATGGCTCTGCTGTTCGTCGGCGGCGTCATGAACGTGCTCTGGATCGCCGGCATCGCCATCCTTGTCTTGCTGGAGAAAACGGTCCCGACCGGGCAGTTGATCCCGCGCGTTTCCGGCGCGTTGATGGCTGCTATCGGAACCTGGCTCGTCTTTCGGGCGCTTTGAAAACGATCCTTGTCTCAAGGCGATATTGGCTCGCAACCGCCCAATATGCGTTGGATACCATTGCGCCGGGTCAGTAACGCCGAGGTATTGCCTGGGATGAATCTCGCCTGCCGCGGCCTGCATTTGCGTTGTATGAGCTTTGCCGTCTTTATTTGCGCTGCTGACTAATTCGCGGGCGCGTTTGTCTGCAATTCAGGCATTTGCGGCAATCGGTTTTCAAACTCCTTCGGTTTCGGTCATTTCCCTTGACCTCACAGGAATTATCGCCTTCGATGACATTCGTGAATGGGAGGCTGCGCGTCGGTTACCGATGCGGGGTTCCGGGAATGGGCCGGAACGGGAACTGCATTCACACGGGAAAAAGGTCAGGGTTTGCCCTGAAAAACAGAGAAAAGGGTCTGTGGGTCATGAAACATATTGCTATCGGCATTCTTGGCGCCGCCACGCTTGGGTTGATGGCGTCGGCCGCGTCGGCGGCCACGCTCGATACCGTCAAGGCGAAGGGTTTCATCCAGTGCGGCGTCTCGACAGGCCTGGCCGGCTTCTCGGCGCCGGACGACAAGGGTGACTGGCAAGGCATCGATGCGGATTTCTGCCGCGCTGTCGCGGCCGCCGTCTTTGGTGACGGCACCAAGGTCAAGTTCACGCCGCTCAGCGCCAAGGAGCGGTTCACCGCGCTGCAGTCCGGCGAGATCGACATCCTGTCGCGCAACACCACCTGGACCATCAACCGCGACACGGCGCTTGGCTTGAATTTCATCGGCGTCACCTACTATGACGGCCAGGGTTTCATGATCAATGCCAAGAAGCTGCCGGGCGTCAATTCGGCGTTGCAGCTTTCCGGCGCCGCCGTCTGCGTGCAGAGCGGCACCACCACCGAGCTCAATCTGGCCGACTATTTCAAGGCCAACAAGATGGAGTACAATCCGGTCGTCTTCGAAAAGCTGGAAGAGGTCAACGCCGCCTATGACGCCGGCCGTTGCGACGTCTACACCACCGACCAGTCGGGCCTCTACGGCATCCGCCTGACGCTGGGCTCGCCGGCCGACCACGTCGTGCTGCCAGAGATCATCTCCAAGGAGCCGCTCGGACCGGCCGTGCGCCAGGGCGACGACCAGTGGTACCACATCGTCAAGTGGACCTATTTCGCACTGTTGCAGGCGGAAGAGCTTGGCATCACCAAGGCCAATGTCGACGAAATGAAGAACTCGCCCAGCCCGGAGATCAAGCGCGTGCTTGGCCAGGAAGCCGATACCAAGATCGGTACCGATCTCGGCGTCTCCAACGACTGGGTCGTCAACATCGTCAAGGCCGTGGGTAATTATGGCGAAATGTTCGAACGCAATGTCGGTTCGGGCAGCCCGCTGAAGATCGCGCGCGGCATCAACGCGCTGTGGACCAAGGGTGGCCTGCAGTACGCTCCGCCGATCCGCTGATCGAAATGTGATCCGGGAGGCGGGTCGTCTGCTTCCCGGTTTCTCTTTCCAGGGGACGGTCGAATGGCATCGCAGGAAGTTCTTCGCGAGGAGCCCAGCCGCGGTTCCTTCATCAACGATCCGAGGGTCCGGGGCGTATTCTTCCAGGCGGTGGTCGTCGTCGTGCTGGTGGCTGGCGTCTGGTGGATTGCCCACAACGTCATCGACAATCTGACCCGGCTGCACATCGCGTCCGGCTTCGGCTTCCTCAAGGGCCGCGCCGGCTTCGACATAAGCGAAAGCGCCATCGCTTATTCATCGGATTCGACCTATGGCCGTGCCATCCTGGTTGGTTTCCTCAACACCGTGATCGTCGCCGTCGTCGGCATCATCACCGCGACAATCATCGGCTTCATTGTCGGCATCGGCCGGCTTTCGCAAAACTGGCTGATCAGGAAGATCTGCACGGTCTATGTCGAGGTGTTCCGCAACATCCCGCCGCTGCTGGTCATCTTCTTCTGGTATTCCGGCGTGCTTGCCGTGTTGCCGCCGCCGCGCGAGAGCATCAATTTGCCGTTCGGCTCCTTCCTCAACCAGCGCGGCTTCTATTTTCCACGCGCCGTCTGGGGCGACGGCTCGTGGCTGATCTTCGTCGCTCTGCTTGTCGGCATCGCCATGGCGTGGTTCGTCGCGCGCAAGGCGCGGCAGCGGCAGATGGCGACCGGCCAGCAATTTCCGGTGTTTTGGACGTCCGCTGCGGTGATCGTCGGGCTGCCGCTGCTCGCCTATGCGCTGAGCGGCTTCCCCTTGAGTTTCGATTACCCCAAGCAATCGACATTCAACCTGACCGGCGGCTTCCAGGTCAGGCCCGAGTTCCTGTCGCTGTATCTGGCGCTGTCCTGCTATACCGCCGCCTTCATTGCCGAGATCGTACGCGCCGGCATCAGGGGTGTCAGCACGGGCCAGACGGAAGCTGCCGGTGCGTTGGGGCTGCGGCCCGGATCGATCCTGCGGCTGGTCGTCGTGCCGCAGGCCATGCGCATCGTCATTCCGCCGCTGACCAGCCAGTATCTCAACCTGACCAAGAACTCGTCGCTCGCCATCGCCATCGGCTACCCGGACCTGACGGCGACCGCCGGCACGGTGCTGAACCAGACCGGCCAGGCGGTCGAGGGCGTGGTGATCATGATGGTGATCTATCTGGCCATCAGCCTTCTGACCTCGGTTGTGATGAACTGGTTCAACGCCAAGATGGCGCTGGTGGAGAGGTGAGGTAAGGACATGCAAGAACATGATATGTCCTGGGTGCGCAGCGAAATGGCGCTGGCGCAGCCAGCGCCTGCCGGCGTCACGGGTTTCGGCGCGTGGGTGCGCAAGAACCTGATCGCTTCCACCGGCGACACCATTATGACCATCGTCGGCATCGCCCTGGTGGCGATGATCCTGCCGCAAATCATCAACTGGGCGTTCATCAACGCTGTGTGGACCGGGCCGGACCGGACCGTATGCGCCACCGTGACGCAAGGCGGCGTCCAGCCGGAGGGCTGGACCGGCGCCTGCTGGGCTTTTGTCAATGCCAAATTCGGCCAGTTCATGCTCGGGCGTTATCCGATCGAGGAGCGCTGGCGTCCGATCCTGGTCGCCATCCTGTTCGTGGCTCTGCTGGTGCCGATGCTTATCCCGAAGGTGCCGCGCAAGGGCCTGAATGCCATTCTGCTGTTCTTTGCACTGCCGATCGTCGCCTTCATCCTGCTGGTCGGCGGCATGTTCGGCCTGCCGCATGTCGAAACCTCGCTGTGGGGCGGGCTGCTGGTGACGCTCAGCCTGTCCTTCGTCGGCATTGCCGTGTCGCTGCCGCTGGGCATCGTGCTGGCGCTCGGCCGCCGTTCCAAGATGCCGATCATCAAGACGCTGTGCGTCGTTTTCATCGAGACGGTTCGCGGCATCCCGCTGATCACCGTGCTGTTCTTCGCCAGTGTCATGCTGCCGCTGTTCCTGCCGGCCGGCGTCTCGTTCGACAAGTTCCTGCGCGCTTTGATCGGCGTGTCGCTGTTTGCCGCCGCCTATATGGCCGAAGTGGTGCGCGGCGGACTGCAGGCGATCCCCAAGGGACAGTATGAAGGTGCGGATTCGCTCGGCCTCGGCTATTGGCAGAAGATGTATTTCATCATCATGCCGCAGGCACTGAAATTGGTGATCCCCGGCATCGTCAACACCTTTATCGGCATGTTCAAGGACACCAGCCTGGTCATCATCATCTCGATGTTCGACCTTCTCGGCATTGTGAAGCAGAACTTCTCCGACCCAAACTGGGCAACGGCGCAGACGGCCAGGTCTGGCCTGATCTTCGCGGCCTTCGTCTTCTGGCTGTTCTGCTTCGGCATGTCGCGCTATTCAATGTTCACCGAACGTCGGCTCGACACCGGCCACAAACGCTAAACAAAAGAACAAGGGGACCCTGTCATGGCCACCGAAAATGCCGTTAGCGCGGAAGAGATCAAGGTCAACGCCGCCAAGATGCAGATTTCCACCACCGATGTCGCCATCGACATCATCGCCATGCACAAATGGTATGGCGAATTCCATGTGCTGAAGGACATCAATCTGAAAGTGATGCGCGGCGAGCGTATCGTCATCTGCGGCCCTTCGGGCTCCGGCAAATCGACGATGATCCGCTGCATCAACCGTCTGGAAGAGCACCAGAAGGGCAAGATCATCGTCGACGGCAAGGAACTGACCAACGATCTCAAGAAGATCGACGAGGTCCGCCGCGAGGTGGGCATGGTGTTCCAGCACTTCAACCTGTTCCCGCATCTGACCATCCTCGAGAACTGCACGCTGGCGCCGATCTGGGTGCGCAAGACGCCGAAGAAGCAGGCCGAGGAAATCGCCATGCATTTCCTCAAGCGCGTCAAGATCCCGGAACAGGCCCACAAATATCCCGGCCAGCTGTCGGGCGGCCAGCAGCAGCGCGTGGCGATCGCCCGCTCGCTGTGCATGAACCCGCGCATCATGCTGTTCGATGAGCCGACTTCGGCGCTCGACCCGGAAATGATCAAGGAGGTGCTGGAGACCATGGTTGGCCTTGCCGAAGAAGGCATGACCATGCTGTGCGTCACCCACGAGATGGGCTTTGCCCGCAAGGTCGCCAACCGCGTTATCTTCATGGATCAGGGCCAGATCGTCGAGCAGAACACGCCGGCCGAGTTCTTCGACCACCCGCGCCACGAGCGCACGAAGCTGTTCCTGTCGCAGATCCTGCACTGATTGTTTTTCCACAGACGGAAGAAGCCCGGCCGAAACCTTGGCCGGGCTTTTTTCGTATGGACCGCCAGGAGGTGGGCAGATGTGTTGCGCCGGACGCGTTTGCAGGGGCCGCCATTCATGAAAAGGCTGGGACGTTTTCTAGGTCTTCTGTTGATCGTCATTGCGCTCGCTGTGACGATGGGCGCTCTCGTGCCGCGCCCGCTGTGGCGGCCGGCCGTCGCGGCAGCACCCGCCAACACGCACCGCATCCTGGTGCTGAAGAACCCGATCCACACGGACATTGCCATTCCGGTCAACGATGCCGTGCGCCAGCGTTTCCATTTCCTGGCCGACGCCGGCATACCGGCGGATGCCCCTGAGGTCCGCTACATCGTCTTCGGCTGGGGCGGCCGCGCCTTCTATCTGGAGACGCCGACATGGTCTGAGTTGAAGGCAGTGCCGGTGATGAAGGCACTGACCCTCGATGCGTCGGTCATGCATGTCGATGTCTCCGGCGACATCGACGAAGGTCATCCCGGCATTGCCGGCTTCGATATCGGCGAGGATCGGTTCGCGTCGCTGCTCGATTTCATCGGTGCGAGTTTCCAGCGGGGGCCGAAGGGTCCGATCCTTGTTTCGGACGCGGCCTATTCCAGGTTCGACGGCTTTTACGAAGCCAACGGCCATTTCAATGCACTGGTCGGCTGCAACACCTGGACGGCGGCCGCCTTGCGCACCGCCGGCCTGCGCACCGGCTGGTGGAATCCGCTGCCTGTATCGCTTGGCCTGTCGATGCGGCTGTATAATTAGCGGGGGCATTCCGCGAATTGGCAAGCGTCGCGTTCCTTCACACCCCCCTCTGTCCTGCC
>NZ_JAMYKV010000012.1:50000-138979 GCF_040317535.1 Mesorhizobium sp. M1409 | reverse complement strand
ACAGCCCTTGCCTGCAACTCACGCGCTCGCAAAATCCCCGCTTCAGACCTACGCCAAAAGACAGTGTGAGATATCCGGGCTAGCTGTGCCCGACATAGTCAGGCACGGTCTCGATTTCGTCGCGAACCATGCCGGCAGCGAAACTGAACTGGCCCCAAAACGCCAAGCCATAAAATGCCTGACCGACAATCAGGGAAAATGGAATTTGCCAAAGCGGCATCCCTGCTTCTCGGGCATGGCCGACAATACGTCGTGTTGTGCGCCACGACATGGTGAACCATCGGCTGAACGACTTCGCCACCCGTTGCGTGCGGCTAGGCGCGCTAAGCTCCACATATTTGCGGTCGGCATCGCGACCGGTTACCAGTGCACGCCAGTAAAAGAATTTCCAGCCACGTGGCGAGTAATGGTAAGCGCGTGCATTGACATTATAGATCTTGTGACCTTCAAGTTTTAGCTTGCGCATCAGCAATGTGCAGGAGACTTTGAACCCATTATGTTTTGGAAAAGGATTTTTTGTAATCCAGTCGCGCCGAAAAGCTATATTATTGGCATTAATTGCCCTCTTTGAAGCAAATCTCCCGTCTCCATGTGCCATTGGAAAAAACCAAATCAAAGCAAATGTTCTAGAAAAGAAGTCATCATGCAATAGGTAGGTATATCCGTTCACGCAAACAATTTCAGATTGTGCGAACGGCTCAAGTAAAGTTGATAGCCATCCGGGTTCAGCTACGGTATCTGAGTCGGATAAGACAATTACGTCCCCATCGGCTTTCAAGATTCCATTATTCTTCAGGTCGTAATATCGCCCTCCTGGGCAAGCGGCAAAGATGACGTCGGCAACTCGTTCCAGTTGCGGCGCTTCCGCTGTGATGTCGCTACGAAGCGTTTTTGCATCCGCCTCTGTTCCGCCGTGGGAGATGACAACCTTCGGTCTGGCCAAGCCGGCTGAGGAAACCGAAGTGATTTCACGCGCCAGCGCCTTCAGTCCAACGCCGACTTCGCCCCAATCTATGGATTTGGCGTTCTCCATTTCCAAGACGAGCGAGTATGTTGCGCGTTCCTCAACCATCTCTGCACCGACCATTTATCAGCGTCTAGGTGGCTATCGTCGCCGCAACCCAATGTAAAGACAACCCTACGGATCAAGCGGCAGTAGATTCGCAAAGCGCTCCTTGTCACCTATGATCTTCACATCGCCTTTTCGATCAGATCGGACGCTGGCCCAGGTTTCTAAGAGTGCCGAAAGCGCGATGATTGCTGAGGTTGAATTTTGAGGGGTCCGAGTATTGCGACAAGAAGCGCTCCCTCCACTCCATATTGACGTTGTCTCGTTGGATTTCGAGACCTGAACTGGGGGCTGGTGCAGATTCAGCAGATTCAAATGTGAGTTGCGCGCCTACCAGACCCGCGACTTTCTCAAGGCTGGCCTGTGGATTTGCCAAGAGTTCCTCGTATGTCAAGGACAGGAAAGACAATCCGTTTTTTGCAAGCCAGATGTCCCACGACAGATTCTCCAGCACGATTTTTTCAAGGGCCTCCGCTATCGATGCGCCGTCATAGCGTGGTGAGTTCTGAACAGCCTCAGTAGAGCGAAACCGACCGGTCTGACGAGCGCGTGACCAAGAGATTGCCTGACCAAGGAGATCGCGGCGAGTCAAGCGCACGTAGTGCAGTCCTGGAAGGCTGGCTGGGAGATCCACAGTCTTGGCCACCTGCAAAAACTGGCTTGCAAACAGTTTGGCAGCGTAAATTCCAGAGGGAGACCGCCCATCTTTCAATGCACGCAAAACCTGGGCACGGGGATCGCGAGGATAGTTCGGCATTGCGAGAACACGGCGGCCACCGAACCACTCGAGGGGGTTGCCAAGCTCGGTGGCCGCCATCAATCCGGCCAGATGATTGCTGCCGCTGCGCGGTGAGGTGCAGATGAGAATTCCGGCTTTCAACCCAGCCAGCATTTCCGGCGGGATTTCAACTGGCAGAGGGCGCCTACGAAAAAGATGCATGGCGATCAAGACTACCGCTTCAGCAAGAACACAGCCTGCTGGCCGAAGAAATTCCAGAACCACCACGGCATCGACAGGCCGATCTTCTGGCCATTGGCGTCGAGTGCGGTTGCTTTTTCCACGGTTGCGCCGAGTTCGTCGCACAGATTGACGAAGTCGCGGATGGTGCAGAAATGGATATTGGGCGTGTCGTACCAGGAATAGGGCAAGTCCTTGGTCACCGGCATGCGGCCGTTGAGGAACAGCGAAAGGCGCACGCGCCAATGGCCGAAATTGGGGAAGGACACGATCGCCCGGTTGCCGATCCTGAGCAATTCGTCGAGCACCAGCTTCGGGTTGCGGGTGGCCTGCAGCGTCTGCGACAGGACGACGAAGTCAAAGCCCTTGTCGGGATAGAATTCGAGGTCCTTGTCGGCATCGCCCTGGATGACCGAGAGGCCGCGCGCCACGCATTCGTTGACGCCGCGCTGCGACAGCTCCAATCCCCGGCCATCGACCTGCTTGCTGTCTTGCAGCAATTCGAGCAGCGAGCCGTCGCCCGAGCCGACATCGAGCACGCGGGACCGCGGCGGGATGAGATTGGCGACGACCTCGAGGTCGACACGCTGGTCGCGGTTGACGCTCATTGGCTCAATCCTCTCGCCCGGGCCGCCGAGCCGATGAAGCCATTGATGGCGGCAAACAGTTCCGGCTCGTCGAGCAGGAAAGCATCGTGGCCGCGATCGGTCTCGATCTCGACGAAGGATACCGACGCGCCGGCCGCGTTGAGCGCATGCACGATCGAGCGGCTCTCCTCGGTCGGAAACAGCCAGTCCGAGGTGAAGGACACCAGGCAGAAGCGGGTTTTGGTGCCGGCAAAGGCGTCGGCCAACCGGCCGCCATGGTCGGCGGCGAGGTCGAAATAGTCCATCGACCGGGTCATGTAGAGGTAGGAATTGGCGTCGAAGCGATCGACGAAGGTCATGCCCTGGTGGCGCAGATAGCTCTCGATCTGGAAGTCGGCGTCGAAGCCGAAGGTCAGAGCTTCGCGATCCTGCAGGTTGCGGCCGAATTTCCGGTGCAGGGCGGCCTCCGACAGATAGGTGATGTGGGCGGCCATGCGCGCCACCGCCAAGCCCTTTTCCGGGCGTTTGCCGTGTTCGAAATATTTGCCGCCATGCCAGTCCGGATCGGCCATGACAGCTTGCCGGCCGACCTCGTGGAAGGCGATGTTCTGCGAGGAATGGCGCGCACCGGTGGCGATCGGCAGCGCCGAGAAGACGCGCTCCGGGTAGCTCGACGCCCATTCCAGCACCTGCATGCCGCCCATCGAGCCGCCAAGCACGCAGAACAGCTTTTCGATGCCGAAATGGTCGATCAGCATCTGCTGCGCGCGCACCATGTCGCGGATGGTGATGATCGGCAGGTCGAGCCCATAGGGTTTGCCGGTGGCGGGATTGGTCGAGGCCGGTCCGGTGGAACCCAGACAACCGCCGATGACGTTGGAGCAGATGACGAAGAAGCGGCTGGTGTCGATGATCTTGCCGGGGCCGATCAGCACCTCCCACCAGCCCGGCTTGCCGGTCACCGGATTGGTGCTGGCGACGTGCTGGTCGCCGGTAAGCGCATGGCAGACGAGGATGGCGTTGGAGCGGGCGTCGTTCAGCGTGCCATAGGTCTGGTAGGCGATCTGGAACGGCGACAGCAGCGTACCGGCGTCCAGCTTGAGCGGTTTGTCAGGCCCAAAACGCAAAACCGGGCTCGATGGCTGGTCGGCCTCGTTGTTGGTTTTGCGAGCACGCAGAGCGGCCATTGCATCCATCTCACACCTTGATCCCTGCACCGTGCTTTTCGAAAATCGATGCCGATGCGGTATCCGGCCGGCGCGGACAACAAAAAACCGGCATTGCAGTCGCAAAGCCGGTTACAGGATGCAAACGGCCCTTTAGCAAGTTGTTTAACGTGGCTGCAAGCCGACCGGCCAAATCACCACGGAAGTTCGCACCCTTCTAGGCCCGTGGCGTGCTGGCGTCAACGGCCAGCCTTTGTCCCGAGGCGGTCACCTCTCGACATTGCGGGCCACGGCTTGTATTTCCGCTGCGGCTTCCCTGAGGAGCGTTCTCGACGGATTTTACGACATGAGCCAGACACCGGACAAGGCACGTCCAACCCCGCGCGCGGGCATCATGGACATCGATGCCTATGTGCCGGGCAAGAGCACGGCGCCCGCCGGCATCGCCAAGGTCTACAAGCTGTCATCGAACGAGAACCCGCTCGGTCCGTCGCCAAAGGCGATCGAAGCCGCGCGCGAGATTGCCGGAAAGCTCGATATCTATCCCGACGGCACCGCCAGGCGGCTGCGCGAAGCGATCGCCGAAGTGCATGGCCTGAACCCGGCCAACATCATCTGCTCGAACGGCTCCGACGAGATCCTCGGCCTGCTGGCGCAGACTTATCTGGCGCCCGGCGACGAGGCTGTCATCACCGAACACGCCTTCATGGTCTACAAGATCTACATCCAGTCGGCGGGTGCCGTTCCGGTGACGATCAAGGAAAAAGACGAGCGCGCCGACATCGACGCCATCCTGGCCGCCGTCACGCCGCGCACCAAGATCGTGTTCCTCGCCAATCCCAACAACCCGACCGGCACCTATGTGCCGTTCCAGGAGGTGCGCCGGCTGCACTCAGGTCTGCCCAAGCACGTGCTTCTGGTGTTAGACGCGGCCTATGCAGAATATGTCCGCCGCAACGACTACGAAGCCGGCATCGAGCTCGTCGGCAGCGCCGAGAACGTGGTGATGACCCGCACTTTCTCCAAGATCGGCCTTGGCGGGGCGCGGATCGGCTGGATGTACGGGCCGATGCACATCGTCGACGCAATCAACCGCGTGCGTGGCCCCTTCAACGTCAATGCAACGGCGATCGAGGCCGGCATCGCGGCGATCCGCGACCGCGCCCATATCGAGCGCAGCATCGCGCACAACGAGACCTGGCTGGCATGGCTGAGCGAGGAGTTCACAAAGCTTGGACTGCGGGTGACGCCGAGCGTCGGCAATTTCGTCCTCGTTCATTTTCCCGAGGACAACAAACATTCCGCAGCTGCGGCGGACGAGTATCTAACGGCGCGCGGCTATATATTGAGGCGCGTTTCCGGCTACGGCTTTCCCAACGCGCTGCGCATGACCGTCGGCACCGAAGAGGCCAATCGCGGCGTTGTCGCCGCACTCACGACATTCCTGAAAAGCTAGAACACCATGACATCACCGATGTTTGAAAAGATCGCGCTGGTCGGCATCGGCCTGATCGGCTCGTCGCTGGCCCGCGTCATCCGCCGCGAGGGTCTGGCCCACCACGTCGCTATCTCGACCCGCAGTGCCGCGACGCTGGCGCGAGCGAAAGAACTTGGGCTGGGCGATAGCTACACCACCGATGCGAAGGAGGCGGTTCGCGATGCCGATCTGGTCATCGTCTCGGTGCCGGTCGGCTCGTCCGGCACCGTGGCCGAGGAAATCGCACCGGCGCTGAAGCCGGGCGCGATCCTGACCGATGTCGGCTCGACCAAGGCATCCGTCATCGCGCAGATGCAGCCTTATGTGCCGGCCGGCGTCCACTTCATTCCCGGTCATCCGCTGGCGGGCACGGAAAAATCCGGCCCCGATGCCGGGTTCGCCGACCTGTTCGACAATCGCTGGTGTATCTTCACGCCGCTGCCCGATACCGACCCGGACGCGCTGGCACGGCTGTCGGAATTCTGGCGCCGCTGCGGCGCCAACATCGACACGATGGATCCCCAGCATCACGACATGACGCTGGCCATCGTCTCGCATCTGCCGCACATCATCGCCTACAACATCGTTGGCACCGCCGATGATCTGCAGTCGGTAACCAAGTCCGAGGTGATCAAATATTCGGCTTCCGGCTTTCGTGACTTCACGCGTCTTGCCGCCTCCGACCCGACGATGTGGCGGGATGTGTGCCTGCACAACAAGGATGCCATCCTCGAAATGCTGGCGAGGTTCTCGGAAGATCTGGCGTCGCTGCAACGCGCGATCCGCTGGGGTGACGGCGAAAAACTCTTCGACCTGTTCACCCGCACCCGCGCCGTGCGCCGCTCGATCATCGAGGCCGGCCAGGACATCGACGTGCCCGATTTTGGCCGCCAGGCGGTCGAACACCCGGCAAAGACCTAAGTCTGTTTCAGGCGGGCCAGGTCGCGGCAACCATGGCCAAAGTCTCGGCGCGGTCCGGGGCACCAAGCCTGCCGCCGAAGTGTAGGCATTTGAGCGCGGCGGCCGCACTGGCAAAGCGCAGCGCCTGCTCGACCGGCATGGCTTCGGCCATCCCCACGGCGAAGGCGCCGTGAAAGACATCGCCGGCCGCCAATGTGTCGACCGCTTTGATTCTCGGCGCCGCGACGTGGCGCACACAGCCTGCGGAACGGTCGTGCCACCAACTCCCCGCCGCGCCGCCAGTCACCGCGACAAAGGCGTCGGTGCGGCTGGCGAGATCGGCGCAAGCCGTTTCCGGATCGAGCGCCTGGCCGCAGACAATGCGCGCCGCCGGCTCCGATGCAACGATGTGCGTGGCGAGCGGCAACAGCTGTTCCAGGACCTCCAGCGGCGCGGTGTCGGCATCGAGGATCGCCGGCCGACCATCGGCGCGCGCCGCCTTCAGGGCAAGTGCTGCCGCACCTGGCCAGCGGACATCGACCAGTACGGCATCGAATGCGGAGAGGTCGGCGACCGGCAAGGCTTCGGGATCGGCCTGGGCAAGCCTGTCATAGAACGGCACGATGATGCGCTCGCCATGCGCGTCGACCAGAATCGAGGCCAGCGCCGAGCGGGCGCCTCTGACGCGGCGCACAAAGGTGCAATCGACGCCTTCGGCCTCGACGCTGGCGATGAGCTGGTCGGCGATGACATCGTCGCCGGCGCTCGCCCACAGCGATACCTCGGCGCCCAGGCGATGGGCGGCGCAGGCAGCGCTGGTGGCCATGCCCGAGGCGATCTGGACGCCGTCGGAGGCGATGAACTTGCCCTGATGCACGGGCAGTGTCTCGACACGCAGGATGGTGTCGAGCGTCAGCGCGCCGACGCTTAGAAGTTTTGCCGGTCTGTTCATACTGGGATGCTTAATTGAGCGGCTTGATCTTGCCCAGTGGGATGAAGCCGAACGAGGCCTTGCCCTTGACCACCTTGAGCGGCATCGACGGTTCGTTGCCGAGCACCGCCAGGGCAGAAAAGCCCTGCTCGATCTGGCTTTTCTGCTCGGGTATGGCGGCACCGAGGATGGCCGCCACCGCCTTCGGGTCCTTCAGCCTGATCATCAGATCGGCGTTGACCAGGCCCTCGGCATCGACCGAGAGCGGTCCCGAAACAGTGATGCGCGCCGTCCCCGACGACAGGTCGAGGTTGCGGATTTCGATCGCCTGGCCGCGCAGGCTTTTCACCTGCGTGCCAATCAACGCGACGCCGTTCTTCAGCGTTGCGTCGCCGCTGGCATCGAGCGCCGGCAGCACGCGCCCGCCGATCGCGCCGGGGTCGATCTCGAGATCGCCGAAACTGCCGAGATAGTCGATGTCCGACCCATTCGGCCGCAGTTGGCCGGCCGCCTTGCCGGCGCTGAACAATTGCACCGGGTCGGTATCGTCGGCCGGATCGGTCTGGCCGGACAGGCCCTCCGCCTCCAGGGCAATCCGCTGCGGTAGCGGCCACCACAATTTGACGTTGGCCTGCAGATTGTCCCAGTCGATCCACAGCGGCGCCATGCCTGGAACGGAAGTCCTGAGCGGGCCGCGCAGATTGGCAACCGGTGACAGAGGCTGGATGATCTGGGCGGCTGCGTTGAAGCTGCCGGCCGAAGCGGCGATGTTCCTGGCATCGTCCTCGTAAGCCAAATTGTCGCAGGAGACGGTAAAGCTCAGGGGATAGCCGCTGACCTGGAGGTTGGCGCAGCCGGCTTCGACGCCAGTTTTGTTCAGCGTGGCAACCGCCTTGTCGGCCTCGCTCCTGACCCGGTCAGCCAGATAGAACCAGCCGCCGCTGTAGATGGCAAACAGCACCACGACGAGCGCGGCAAGCCACAACAGGCGGCGACGTTTACTCGGCTGGCGTTCGTCACTTGACGTCATGCTTTGGCTCTCGTTAACGCATGGGTGTTGCGGACGGACAGTCGATCCCGCCAACAATAGGTAGACAGAGACGAATAGGTAGACGGGGACAGGCGGAAAAGACACCGGTCCCGGTGCGGTGTTGGCATCTTTTGCAATCAGGCGCGGCGATATGGGCGATTTTTGGGTGTTTGGCTATGGTTCGCTGATCTGGCGGCCGGGTTTCGCGCATGTCGAGACACAGCGTGCCCGCCTGCATGGCTACCGGCGCTCGCTTTGCGTCTATTCCTTCGTGCATCGCGGCACGCGTGAACGGCCGGGGCTGGTGCTCGGCCTAGATCGTGGCGGCTCCTGCATCGGCTTGGCGTTCCGCGTTCCCGGCGACTTGCGCGACGAGGTCATCGCCTATCTGCGCGAGCGCGAATTGGTCACCAACGTCTATCTCGAGCGCTTGCTCAAGATTCGTCTCGACGGAGGCCGGACGGTCGAGGCGGTGGCCTATATCGTCGACCGCCAGCACGAGCAATATGCCGGCGCCCTCGACGCGGCGGAGGCGGCGGCCGTGGTGCGCGGTGCGGCCGGCCAGTCCGGCATCAACGAGGACTATGTGCTGAGCACTCTGGAGCACCTCGAGGCGCTGGGCATTCGCGACCACTGGCTGGAAGAGGTGGCGCGGCAGGTCGCGCCTTTGTGAAGCTGGCGCTGCGGAAAAAGGCGGCCAGGCTTTTGACCTCGATCGGTCAAGACCTAGGTTAGGCTCCGAACCTCAGCCCCGCGGGCGCCATTCGCCCGCCCCAATTATCCCGGAGATACGCCTTGCAGAAACGCCGTCTCGGTCGCACCGACCTTTCCATCGCGCCGCTGGTTCTGGGCGGTAATGTCTTCGGCTGGACCGCCGACGAGAAAACCTCGTTCGACCTGCTCGACCGCTTCGTCGGCGCCGGCCTCAACACCATCGATACGGCGGACGCCTATTCGCGCTGGGTCTCCGGCCACAAGGGCGGAGAGTCGGAAACCATCATCGGCAAGTGGATGAAGGACCGTGGCAATCGTGACAAGGTCATCGTGGTCACCAAGGTCGGTTCGGATATGGGGCAGGGCCACAAGGACCTGTCCGCCGCATACATCGAAAAGGCCGTCGACGCATCGTTGAAGCGGCTGCAGACCGACACAATCGACCTCTATCTGTCGCACTGGCCGGACCCGACGACGCCCTACGAGGAAACTCTTGGCGCCTATGAAAAGCTGCTCGCCAAGGGCAAGATCCGCTATGCCGGCTGCTCGAACCTCGACGCCGCTCAGTTGCGCGCCGCACTCGATGTGGCGAGCCTGCGCAGCCTGCCACGCTACGCAGTGCTGCAGCCGGAATACAATCTTTACGATCGCTCGTCCTTCGATGGGCCATTGCGCGATCTGTGCGTGGCCGAGGACATCGGCGTCATCACCTATTTCAGCCTGGCCAAGGGCTTTCTCAGCGGCAAATACCGCCGCGAGGCCGATCTTGGCCAAAGCCCGCGTGGCGGCGGGGTGAAGGACTATCTCAATGCGCGCGGATATCGCATCCTCGCGGCACTGGACGCGGTCTCGGCCAGGCATTCGGCCAAGCAAGCGGAAGTCGCACTTGCCTGGGTGATCGCGCGGCCAGGTGTGACCGCGCCGATCGCCAGCGCGACCAAGCCCGAGCAGATGAACAGCCTGATCAAGGCGGCGTCGCTGAAACTGAGCGGCAACGACATGGCCGAACTCGACAAGGCGAGCGGCTGAAGCTTTCGGCGACCGCTCCTCGCACGAACGTCCAAGACCACCCTCTCGTCTTGCCATACCGTTTTTCGCAGGGGCAAGGCAGAGGGTGAGATGACTGAGCCGCTGCTTTCGCAGCCGGACCTTTGGCGTCAGCTGCTCGCGCTGGTGCTTGCCGCCACGGTCGTCATGGGCAGCCCGGGGCCGGCAACGATAAGCGTCACCGCCGTCGGTGCCGCCTTCGGCCTGCGCCACTCGCTGGGTTATGCCTGCGGGATCATCCTGGGCACGATCGCCGTGCTTTTGGTTGTCGCGACCGGGGTCATGGCTGTGCTCACCTCGATGCCGAAGCTGGCGCCGCTGCTGGCTGTCGCGTCCGCGGCCTACATTCTCTATCTCGCCTTTAAGATCGCCACGGCACCACCCTTGGCGGCGCGCGCTGGCGAGGCTTCGCGTCCAACATGGCTGGCCGGGTTTCTTCTCGCTGTCGCCAACCCAAAGGCCTATGTGGCGATCGCCGCCGTGTTCGCCGGCGCTTCGTCGAAACAAGGCGTCGCTGAGATCGGTCCATGGCTTGGGCTGACGGTTCTCGCCCTGATGATCGTCGCCATCCATGCGGTGTGGCTCGTCGCGGGAGCAGCGTTCGCGCGGTTCCTGCGCCAGCCGGCAACCTCGCGGATCGTCAATTTGGTCTTTGCCGGGACGCTGGTGTTGACCACCGCGCTGGCCGTGTTCCGCTGAAAACTGGCCCCGGAGTTTTCGCTCAGGCTTTAGCGCCGAGTTCCCGCAACCGCTTCACCGCTGTCGGCGGCAAGGCGGGTGGGTTCGGGCCGCGCGCCGCATCAATCAGGAACTGGTCGCAGGCAGCTTCCGTTTCCCCGATCAGCCGGGCCATGAATTCGTCCTTGCTCAGTCCCGGTGGAATCGGCGGCAGGAAGCGCGCCTTGATCGTGCCGGGGTAGCGCAGGAATTTCCGCCGCGGCCAATAAAGGCCGGCGACATGGGCAACCGGCACGACCGGAACGCCAAGCTGAGCATAGATTTCGACGATGCCGTATTTGTAGGCCGGCTCGTCGCCCGGCGCCCGGCGCGTGCCCTCGGGATAGATGATCAGCTGGCGAGGGTTGCGCGCCATCTCCTCCTTGGTCGCGGCGACCACGGCCTTCAGCGCCTTCGAGCGGCTGCCGCGGTTAACCGGGATCATCCGCATCTTCATGATGTACCAGCCGAAGAACGGGATCCAGGTCAGCTCTCGTTTCAAAATGTAGAGCGGGTCCTGGAGGAAGGGAAAGAAGGCGATCGCGTCCCAGAACGACTGGTGCTTGGGCGCCAGGATGAACGAGCCTGCCGGCAGGTTTTCCTGGCCGGTGATGTCATTCTTCGTTCCGGCGATCTTGTCAAAGAGCCACATCGAGGTGCGCGACCAGAATTTCGGCACGAACCAGGCGCGGTGACGGGGCGACAGGAAATAATAGGGGGTCCAAAGGATCATCTGGACGATCAGGTTGACGTAGAAGACGAAATTGAACGTCAGCGATCTGGCATAGAGCATGGGGGAGGCCCGGTGAGGAGGTGAGCGTTGGTTACACCAAGCGCGGGGAAAAAGGAAATGGCCGACGGGCGCTCCGATCGGCGATGAAGAGCGATCCGTCGACGGTCCAGGTTCCGCTACATCAACCGCGCCAGCCGCTCCTTCAGGCGCGGCGCGGCAAAATCGAGGAAGGCACGCAGCTTCACCGGCAACAGGCCGTGGCCCGCATGCACCAGGCTTACCGGCCATGGCGCCGGCTCGAACTCCTCCAACAGGACGCGCAGCGAGCCGGACCGCAGCGCGGCCTCGATCTGGTAGGAGAGCACTTTGGTCAGCCCGACGCCGGCGATCGCCGCGTCGATGGCCGCTTCAGCGCTGTTGACCTGAAGCCGTGAACGGACCTGGACCGGGATTTCGGCCTTGCCCTTGGTGAAGCTCCAGGTGGCGGCGGAAGCAAGTCCCTCGAAGGTGATGCAATCGTGTGTTTCGAGGTCCTCCGGGGTGATCGGCGTGCCGTGTTCGGCCAGATAGGCCGGGCTGGCGCAAACGACGCGGCGGATCGCGCCGACGCCCATCGCGACCAGGCTCGAATCGGGCAACTGCCCGATGCGGATGGCGAGGTCGAAATGGTCCTCGACCAGCTGGATTATGCGGTCTGCCAATGTCAGGCGTATGTCCACGTCGGGGTAGGCTGCGAGAAAGCCGGTGACGACCGGCAGCACGTGCAGGCGGCCAAAGACGACCGGCGCGGTGATAGCCAGTTCGCCGGTTGGAGCGCTGTATTCTCCGGCAGCCGTGCGTTCGGCCTCACCGACGTCGTCGAGGATGCGGCGGCAGGCGGCAAGATAGGCCTGGCCGGCATCGGTCGGCGTCAGCCGGCGCGTCGAGCGGTTCAAGAGGCGTGTGTTGAGATGGCGTTCCAGATCGGAAACCTTGCGGCTGACCGTTGCCAGCGGAATGCCGAAACGGCGGCTTGCCGCGGACAGGCTGCCGGCCTCCACCGCGGCGACAAAGAGAGACATTGCTTCGAGACGATCCACAGCTTCTTCCGGAAAATGGAAGGACGAGTTGCAAATATGTCATCTGCATCGGAACGATGGAAGGCTTTATATTGTTGTTGTCGGCCTGCCTGTAGCATGGCCACAACCTGCAAGGAGCAATCATGTCCGAAGCCCGGCCACCGCTGCCGCCGTTCACAGCCGAGACATCAGCGCAAAAGGCGCGCATGGCCGAGGATGCCTGGAACTCCCGCGATCCGGCACGGGTCGCGCTTGCCTATACGACGGACAGCCGCTGGCGCAACCGGGCCGAATTCCTGCAAGGCCGCGATGCGATCCAGGCGTTCCTGACGCGCAAATGGAGCCGCGAGTTCGACTACCGGCTGATCAAGGAGGTCTGGGCCTTCCACGACAACCGCATCGCCGTGCGCTTCGCCTATGAATGGCACGACGACAGCGGTTCATGGTTCCGCAGCTACGGCAACGAGAACTGGGAATTCGACGGACACGGCCTGATGCGCCTGCGTATCGCCAGCATCAACGACCTGCCGATCGGCGCGGCTGATCGTAAGTATCACTGGCCGCTCGGCCGGCGGCCGGACGATCACCCAACACTGTCGGAACTCGGGCTTTAGAGCAATTCCAGGAGGCTTTCGATGAACGCGCATGCTTTCACCAGCGACGTCGCCTTCACGCCGACCGTCAAGGCGATCCAGGCACGCAAGGGTTCACGCCAGTCCTATGCCCGCGTCGAGGAGCGTGGCGGCTGGCAAGCCGCGATCACCCCTGACGTTGCCGCCTTCATCGAGATGCAGACCAGCGTCTTCCTGGCGACGGCCAATGGCGATAGCCAGCCCTACATCCAGCATCGCGGCGGACCGGCCGGCTTCCTCAAGGTGCTGGATGAACACACGATCGGCTTCGCGGATTTTGCCGGCAACCGGCAGTTCATCACGCAGGGCAATCTGGCCGACAATCCGCAGGCCTTCCTGTTCCTGATCGACTATATGCACCGCCAGCGCATCAAGCTCTGGGGTACGGCGCGCGTTGTCGAGAACGATGCCGAGCTGATGGCGAAGCTGATGCCTCAGGACTACAAGGCCCGCCCCGAGCAGGTGATCCTGTTCACGGTCTCGGCCTGGGATGCCAATTGCCCACAACATATTCCGCAGCGTTTCGAGGCGGCCGACGTGGCGGCTGCACTCGGCGAGAGAGACAAGCGGATCGAGCGCCTCGAACGGGAGGTCGCGCGGCTCAAGGGGATGTCGGGCGCTGCCTCCAGGGCAGGCGCGGCCGCCGGGGAATAATGGTTCAGCCGCCGGCCGCGGTTTCGGCCAGCGCTATACCGGCTGGAGTTGGCTTCACCGGCACGATGCCACGCGCCAGCGCCAGCAAATATTTGTTGTACTCGGTGAACAGCACGCGCAATGCCCGCGGCTTGGTCAGCCAGCCGCCATTGTCGAGGTTGGAATTGACCACCGGATAGGGCTCAAGCTTGGCGCCATGCAGCAGCCGGCCCATTTCCAGCAGGCTGCGCGGCATATGATAATTATTGGTGACGAGGATCACCGTGCCATAGGCATGGCTCTCCACCCATTTGGCGCTTTCCTCGGCATTGCCGATCGTGTCGAGCGCGGCACGGTCGATGTCAACGCAGCAGGAGAACAATCGCTTGTCGCCACCGGTCGCCGCCTGCAGCTGACGACGGCTGGCGGAAGGATGCACGCCACTGATCAGCAGCCGCTCGCCCTTGCCCGACGCAAGCAGGTCCATCGCCGCGTCAAGGCGGGACTGGCCGCCGGTCAACACGATAATCGCGTCGGCCCTGGCTGGATTGGCAGGGGTCGTCAGGTGACTGACCTTGTTGGCGAACCAGCCGAAGCCGCCGGCAAACAAAGTCGCGAGGACGAGCAAGGAGAGAGCGGACATACGCAACGCGGCCCTTATCCGGCTCACTGTGCGGCGGTCATGCGAACGGGCAACCACCACTGGCATCTGCCCAGCCGTACCGGTTGAATCCCGCGCGTCCATCGCCATATGGTTAATCCTGAAATGCGACCTTGGGTAGTTAAAAGACGCACTTTGCGTTACGTGAATTCTCCATCCGTGATCTGTCCATGTCGTTAGCCCGCGTCCGGTTGGCGGACGTCGATGTCGCTGAGATAGGCAACGACGGTGGCGTGCGAGGTTGCCGCCGTCAGTCCGCCGATCACCAGCACCATCAAGACGACACCGAGATAGCCCGCCGAGCCGATGGCGAAATTGCCGAACAGGGCGGTCGCCTGGTCGGCCTGCGGCGTTGCCATGTTGCGCGACGACCACCAGGAAAAGGCGATGAAGACGAGCACAGCGGCCGCGCCGCCGGCTGCCGCGCCTTTCATGCCGGTGACCAGGAAATGCCGGCGAAACTCGCGTGCGATGAAGCGCGCTTCGGCGCCGACGAAATGCAGTACTTCGATGATGTGGCCGTTGCCGGCCATGGCGCCGCGTGTGGCGAACACCACGGTCAGCACGGTCGCCGACAGCATCAGCGCCAGCACGGCGATGCCGATGGTCACCGTCGTGCGGGCCATGGCCACCAGCCGGTCGACCCAGGTGCGGTGATCGTCGAGCGAGGCGCTCGGCAGTTTCGGCGTGATCGCGGCGCGCATGGCGGCGAAATCGGGTGGGCTGCTCTCGTCGATGGTGACGATGATCAGGCGCGGCACCGGCAGTTCGTCGATGTTAAGGCCCGAACCGAGCCACGGCTCCAACAGCCTGGCGGTCGCCTCACGATCGATGATCCGGGTCGCCTTGACGCCGGGAAATTCGCCGGCGATCTGCGAAGCCTGGGCAAGGGCTGCCTCCATGTCGAGACCGTCGACCGGCTTAACCTGGATCGTCGCCTCACGCGAGATCTGGTTCTCCCAGACGGAAGCCGTGTCGCGCACCAGCGTCACCGCACCGAAGGTCAGGCAGGAAAGGAAGGTCATGATGGCGATGACCAGCACCAGCGCCCGGCCGGCGATGTTCTGCGCCGGCACGATCGGTGCCATCCTGCGCTGGGCGCGCGGCCTTGCCTCGGTAGCCTCGGCGTCCTGCGTTCGTTCGACAAGATGTCCGGCGGACAGTTCAGTCATAAATGTCCAGCCTTCCGCCGGCCAGGATCATGCGGCGCGCGTCGACCTGTTCCATCAGGCCGAGATCGTGGGTGGCGATCACCACGGCGGTGCCGAGACGGTTGAGTTCGATGAACAGCCGCAGCAGGCGTCGCGCCAGCGGCGGATCGACATTGCCGGTCGGCTCATCGGCCAGCAGGATCTCCGGCTGCTCGATCAGCGCGCGGGCGATCGCGGCGCGCTGCTTCTCGCCGCCGGACAGAACCGGCGGCAGCACATGCATGCGCTCGCCCAGCCCAACCCACTTCAACAGTTCGGTGACATCGGTGCGGTAGCTCGCCTCCTCGCGCCCGCGCACGCGCAGCGGCAGCGCGACATTCTCGTAGGTGGTCATGTGGTCGAGCAGGCGAAAGTCCTGGAACACCACGCCGATGCGGCGCCGCAGATGCGGCAACTCGGTGCGCGAGATGCGCGAGCGGTCCTTGCCGAAGATGGTGATCAGCCCGCGCGTCGGCTTCAGCGACATGAACAGCAGGCGCAGCAACGTCGTCTTGCCGGCGCCCGAAGGCCCGCTCAGGAACTGGAAGGAGCGCTCCGGAATGTGCAGGGAGATGTCGCGGAGGATTTCCGGACCCATGCCATAACGGAGGCCGACATTTTCGAAGCGAATCAATTTCGGCGACCTGAAATTCGGCACGGCGGCGAGCCGGCCTGTTCTGGGTAAAGACCATCGGCCGGCATGGTTAACCGGCGGTTAATTCCTGCGTTCTTTCGGTTCGTCACGAGGGCTCCGGTGGGGAAGCGTTAACCATTTGTGTTTACGCAAAAAGAAACGAAAAGCGAACACGTTCTGCAATGCTGGGGCCATATGGCTGACGATCGAACCGCGCGCCCGGTTTCCGGCGAAATCATGACCGATCCGGCGGCAATTGCCGTAGCGGACCGGTTCATGCGTGGTTCGGCTGCCGACATCGTCGATGCCGACTATGTGGTGATGCCGCGTCTTGTCCCTGTCGTGGAAAGCGTTTTGCCGCTGCCGCGTGCGATCGTCACACCGGCCATCGAGGGCATGGACATGCTGCGCAAGCCCGAGGCCCCGGCGGAGCGGCCACCGGCCTCGCGCGGCGGGCCGATCTTCTGGGTCGCCGGCCTAGGGGCCGCCCTTGCCGCCTTCTGGGTCTCGGGTGGGCATGCGCTGGTGCGCCAGGCGCCGTTCCTGTCCGGCGCGCAGGCGTCGGCGCTCAGCATTTCAGGCGTCACGTCACGCATCGACGCCTCGGGGCCGAACCCAACGCTGTTCGTCGATGGCGAGGCCGCCAACGATGGTGCGAAACCTGTGCAACTGCCGCCGCTCGAAATTCGGGTGACGAGCAATGACGGGCGCACAACCCGCTATACGTTGGGGACATCCGGCCGCGCGCTGGCGCCGCGCGAAAGATTCGGCTTTGCCAGCCGGCTCGACGTGCCTAAGAACGGCGTAAGAACCGTTTTAGTCACTTTCGCTCAATAGGCGACTATCGAGGAACACCAATGCCAATCGTACGCGGCAAGGACATCGAAGTCCTGTTTTCAGCATCGGCGATCGCCCGGCGCAACCTTGAGCTCGCCAAGGAGATCGCCGGCCACGACTATCACGATCTGCTGGTGATTTCGGTGCTGAAGGGGTCGTTCATCTTCGCCGCCGACCTTATCCGCGCCATGCACGATGTCGGCCTGTCGCCGGAGGTCGAGTTCATCTTCATCTCCAGCTATGGCGCTGGCACCACCAGCGGCGAGGTGAAGGTGCTGCGCGACATCGACAATGAGGTCGCCGGCCGCGACGTGCTGTTGATCGACGACATTCTCGAATCGGGCAAGACGCTGAGCTTCACCCGCGACCTGATGCTGTCGAGGGGCGCCAAGAGCTGTTCCGTCGCCGTGCTGCTCGACAAGCGCATGCGCCGCCAGACCGCGCTCAATGCCGACTACGTCGGCTTCGACTGCCCCGACTATTTCGTCGTCGGCTACGGCATGGATGTCGCGCACGCTTTTCGCGAACTGCCGTTTGTCGGCGTCGTGAAAGGGGACGCGTGAGCGGCTTCCAAAAAGATCCACCGACCCTGCGCGCTTTCAGGAAAAGTCAACTTTTCAGCGCCAAGTATGCCGGTCATGGCAAAGCTTCTGATCGTCGAGGACGATGAGTCCGTACGCACCCTGGCCGCCCGCGCGCTTGAACGCGCCGGGCATACAATCGATATCGCGGCGGACGGCGCGCAAGGGCTTTCGCTGATCCAGGCCGCGCGTGGCGGCTACGATCTCGTCGTCTCCGACATCCGCATGCCGGAGATGGACGGCATCGAGATGGCGATCGCGGCGGCAGCGCTCTTTCCGGCGATGAAGATCATGCTGATGACCGGCTATGCCGACCAGCGCGAGCGCGCCGAGGAATTGAACGGCATCATCCTCGATGTCGTGCAGAAGCCTTTCACGCTGGCCGAAATCCGCTCGCGCGTCGAACGGGCTCTGATCTGCTTCGCCTGATCAGGCTGGATCGGCAGCAGTGAGCGCGGGTGGAGCGCTCTTGCGCCGTTCGGTGTTGAGCGCCAGCAGGCCGGCGCCGATTATGAGGGCCGCGCCGATCACGGTCGTCGACCGCGGCATTTCGGCGAAGAACAGGAAACCCCACAGCGGCGACCACAGAATGCCGGTGTATTCGAAGGTGGCGACGCGGTTGGCCGGCGCCATCCGGTAGGCCTGCGACAGCAGGATCATGCCGGCGGAAGCGACGAAACCGCAGGCCGCCATCTTGAGAAAATCGGGCAGCATCGGCCACAGCCAGGGCCGCACCAGGAATTCCAGGCTCGGGTGGACGGCATGGGTGATGCCGGCAAGGTGAAACGCGCCGGCAACCACGGCGGCGCCGACCAGATAGGCGCCGTTCTGATAGAAGGCCATGACGGTGGACGATTCGGTATCGCCTATCTTGCGGGCCATCAGCTGCGAAAAGCCATAGAGCGCCGCCGAGCCCAGCGACAGCAGTGCCGCCCAGTCGAACAGCCCTGCGCCCGGGCGCAGCATCACAAGGACGCCGAACAGCCCGATCAGCACGGTTGCCATCGTTTGCCAGGAGACGCGCTCGCCAAGATACGGCCCGGCCAGCGCCATGATGAACAGCGGCGCCATGAAGTAGAGCGCCACCGCGTCGGCGAGCGGCAAAGCGGCGATGGCGAGATAGTACATCGTATAGGAGGTGAACTGGATGAAGGCGCGCATCGTCAGCATGCCGAATCGCTTCGACAGGATCGCCCGCAGGCCGACATCGGTATGGACCAGAACAATCAGGATCGGCAAGGCGACGATCGATCGGATCGCCATCACTTCGGTCACCGGATAACCGCTCGACACGGCTTTGACGAGCGGGTCCTGCAACGAGAAGACCAGCACGCCGAGACACAGGCTCAGGATGCCGCGCACCATCCGGTTCCGCATGACGATTCCAGGCTCCAGTACCGCGACCGCAAGCTAAAAAGAACCCGCCACCGTTTCGGGCAGCGGGCACGAGTGAGGACTCTTGATTGGTCCGCGGCTGATTTCGCAGCCGCATATCCAATGGGAGTGGCCACTATCGTCCTGCGTTTGACATGTTGCAAACGAATTGGAATGATGCCAGCGATCAAATTTCCTTATGGCGGATTTCATGCGACCGACCCTCGACAGCGACCTCCTGCGCACCTTCGTGGCGATTGCCGAGACCGGCAATTTCACCAAGGCGGCGGAGCAGGCCGGCCGCACCCAGTCGGCGGTGTCGATGCAGATGAAGAAGCTCGAAGAGCTGATCGGCGACAGCCTGTTCGAGCGCGGCTCGCGCGGCGTCGCGCTGACGCGGCGCGGCGGCGAACTCATCGTCAATGCCCGCCGCATCGTCTCGCTGCTCGACGAGACGGCGGCTTCGATGGCGGCGGCGCCGCTTGGCGGGCCGGTGCGCATCGGCATTCCGGAGGAGTATGGCCACGCCATCCTGTCGCGCGCGCTCGGCGCCTTTTCGAAGCGCCACACGCAGGTCGAGGTCACCGTGCGCTATGCGCATTCGGGGGCACAGATAGCGGCGCTTGCCGCGGGCGAACTCGATCTGTGCGTGGTGTTCGAATGGCAGGATCCTGCCGGCGGCGAAGTGCTGATGCACGATCCGACCGTGTGGGTGACGTCGACCCTGCACCACATGCATGAGGAACAGCCGGTGCCGATCGCGCTCTACAACCGGGCAGGCTGGTGCAAGGACTTCGCCATCAAGTCACTGGAGCAGCGCGGTCTTGCCTATCGTGTCGCCTATACCAGCGACACCACCGGCGGCCTCAAGCTCGCCGTCACCTCCGGACTGGCGATCGCACCGATTTCGCGCAGCAACATTCCCGACGGCTGCCGTGAACTGACGACCGCGGACGGGTTCGGCGCCATCGATTCCTCGAATGTGGTGATGCACCGCAACCCGAATGCGTCAGGCGAGGCGATCGACGGCATGCAGGAGGCAATCCGCGAGGCGTTCGTCAACAGGCTGAATCAGCCGGCGGCATCCTCGTAGAAATGCAGGCGGTTGCCGAACGGGTCGGCGACCGATACCTCGCGGGTCTTCCATGGCGTTTTCTTCCAGGCCGGGCCTGGCGAAGCGGTATTTCTTGCCGATCAATTCGCCATGCAGCGCCGCGATATCCTCGACCCTTATGCGCACGGCAATGCCGAGGCACCGTCGCCGCGTTGTCGTCAAAGCTATGCCCCCACCGCACTTCGAAGCCGAGGAAGCCGACGTAGAATTCACGCGCCTTGGCAATATCGAAGATGCGCAGGATAGGGATGACAGCGCCAAGTTTAGGCATGGTGCTGCAACCGTCCGGGAGGGTTTTCGGGTGTGGTCGAGGCGGGGCGGCAATCCCTTTGTTGTTTTATCGCAATTCCGGACGGAAAACCGCTTCACACTTTTCCTGGAATTGCTCTATTTCAGCTCGAGCAGCCGTTCCAGATAGCTGCGTTCGATGTCGGGACTCAGCGCGTTGCCGAGCCGCTTGCGGATCGCTTCCAGAATCTGACGGGCGCGCTGCACATCGATCTCGTCGGGCACCTTCACCGAATCGCCGAAATCGGGCCCCTGGCTGGCGCGTGGCCGGCCGAGCGGGTCACGATCGGCATTCTGCTGGCGGCCGCCTTGTTCGCTGCCGCTCTGGTCGCCCTGCATGGCCTGCATCTGCTTCATCATGTCCTTGGCGCCCTTGCGGAGCGCTTCCAGCGCCCGGCCCTGATGGCCGACGGCCTCATCGCCTTCGCCCTCGCCGAGCGCCTGTTCGGCATTGCCCATGGATTTGCCGGCCTCGCCAAATCCTTCATTGGGCTCCATGCCCATGCCCTCGAGCCCCTTCTTCAACTGCTCGAGGTCGCTTTTCAGCTGGCCCTGACCCTGCTGCAGCTGCTTCAGCGCATCGGCGAATTCCTGCGGCGTCATCGGCTTCGGCTGGCCGCCCTCGTTCGGCTTGCCGTTTTCGCCTGATTGACCTTGTTGCTCGTCCTGGCCGAGCTGTTCGTCGCGGTTCTGTCCGCGCTGGCGTTCGCCGCGCTGCATCTGGTCCATGCGGAAGGTGTCGTTCATCATCTCCTGCTGGCGGCGCAGGATATCGCCGAGCTTGTCCATCTGCTGGCGCATCTCGCTATCCTGCTGGCCGCCTTGCTGCTGACGGCCGGCCTGCAGATTGTTCATCATGTCCTGCAGTTGCGACAGCAATTGCTGCGCCTTGTCGCGGTCGCCCGACTTCGCCAGATTCTCGATCTGATCCATCATGCGGTCGATATCGCTTTGGCGCAGTTCCTGGCCATTCTGCTGCATCTGCGGGGCGCTGGGATTCTGCTTGGCGCGCTCCGCGAATTCCTGCAGGAACTGGTTCATCGCCTCGCGCAGTTCCTTCATCGCCTTTTCGATTTCGGCGTCGCTGGCGCCATTCTTGATGGCGTCCTGCAATGCCTGCTGTGCCTGGCGCAGCCGCTTTTCCGCGGCCGAGAGATTGCCTTCCTCAATGCCGAGCGCGATTTCCCAGAGATAGGAGACCTCGCTGCGCAATTGATCGTCGCTGTCGGCCATCTTCAACCGGCTGCGGGCGCTCATGATGGCGAGGTAGTGGGACATGTTGTCGAACGTGTCTTCCGGCCGCAGCGTAATGGCGTCCATCAGGTCGAGCACGCGCGGCTTGGCATTGGCGTCGAGCGCGAGCAGGCGGCGCTGCTCGATCACGGCTCGCGCCAGCGGATTGGCGAACGGCCGCTCCGGCATCATCAGCGTCTTGGTTTCGCTTGATGCGGTGTGCCCGGCATCGTCGGTGGCAACCAGCGTCAGCTTGATGTTGCTGCCGGCCCAGACATGCTCGGTCAGGTCCTTGGAGGTCTTGGCCGCATTCGACTTGCCGCCGCGTCGCGGCAGCGAAAGCGGCATTTCAGGCGGACCATAGAGCGGATGCGCATTCGGTGCCTGCGGATCGGCGAGCGTGAACACCGTCTTGGCGGTGGCGGCGCCATAGTCGTCGTCGATCTGGTAGTTGAGTTCGAAGGCGCCGTTGGCGGCCCGCTTCGGCTCGCCGACGAAGCGGATCCGCGGCGGCTTGTCGGTTATGACCGCGAAGGCCCAGCGGCCGAGCTGATCCTCGCCCGATGTCAGCGTCAGCGTGCCGTCGCCGGTCAGCTTGCCGGTGAACTGGCGTATCTTGGACGGCGTCGCCGGGCTTGCCGCTGGCTTGGCTGTGGCGGCCTGCGGACCGGCCGGCTCGATGGCGCGGGAATTGCCACTCTTGTCGGCGTAGGCAAGCGTTTCCTCGCCCGAACCGCCGGTCACGCGCAACGACACATCGCTGCCTTCGGGAACGGTGAAGGTCGGCGTCGCCTGGTTGGCGTCGGCGGTCAGGAAGATCGGCGGCTTGCCGGTGTAGGCCGGTGGCGTCACCCAGGCGTCGATGCGCGGCGGCACGGTATCCTGCGCGCCACGGGCATTGAACCCGTCGCTGACTCTGCCGCCCGTCGGCCCGAAGGAGAAGGCGAAGGCGGTAACGAGCAAAAGTGCCGCCACCGTGCGCAGTCCCCAGGGGTCGCGCTCCGGCACCCGTGTGCGCGGCAGGTCGGCGCCGAGGCTGTCGAGCTTTCCGGCCATGCGCTTCTGGTGCTCGCGCCAGAGCGCTTGCGAGAAGCTGCTTTCCCTACCGCTAGGCCGGTCGGTCTGCACCAGCACCGGGCTGTGCAGCAATTGATTGGCCGCCTCGATGCGGCGGTCGATTTCGGCGGCGCCCGGCAGGCGGAAGAAGCGCAGGGGATAGAGCGCGGCCAGTGCCGCGATGGCGAAGGCGGCGACAAGGCCGATGCGCGCCATATCCGGCAGCCGGGAGAAGAGGCCGAGCCAGGAGGCGCTGAGGAACAGGCTGGCGACGATGACGAGCGGAAGCAGCAACGGCCAGCCGCGCTCGACCATCATCGAGACCCGCGTCGCCAGCCGGCTCAAGGCTAGGCGCCCGGCCAGGCCGCGATTGCTGCTGAAGGTGGGTCGTCGCGTCATCGGCCCTTCCTCGAGCCCTATTCCATCCCGAAAAAACAGGCATGGGGCTCTATCTCTTGAGCATGATCTATCCCAAAAACCGGATTCCACTTTTCGGGATCATGCTGTGGGCGGGCAGGATAGCCCAAGCCTCACGACTCGAAGAATACCAGCAAACACGGCAAAGGCGAGGCGGTTTGGAAAAACGTGAAGGCCGCTATTATAGTTCCATGCTGCAGTCAGAAGGTTGCCGGGTTCGCATTTGCCCCGCAGACCAGCACGGCGACGCGTTCGCCCGGCGCTGGCGAATAGCGGCCGGACAGGATCGCGGCAAAGGCGGCGGCGCCACCCGGCTCGGAAATGATGCGAACCCGGTTCCACAACGCCTTTTGCGCGGCGATGATGTCGTCGTCGCTGACCAGGATCGAGCGTTCGACAAAGGCCTCGGCGATCGGGAACATCATCTCGCCGACACGCTTTGGCGCCAGCGAATCGGCGGCGATGCCCTCGGCCGGCGCATCGACGGGGTGTCCGGCCTCAAAGGCGCGGTAAAGCGTTGGTGCCCCTTCCGGCTCGACGGCGATGATGCGGATGCGGCCGGCAAACCAGGCAGCGATGCCGCCGATCAGGCCGCCGCCGCCGACGGCGACCAGCAATGTGTCGATCTCAGGCAAATCGCTCTCGATTTCCAGCCCAAGCGTGCCCTGGCCGATCAGCGTCTCCTGCTGGTTGAAGGCATGGATCTGCAAGGCGCCGGTTTCCTCGGCGAACCGTTCGCTGGCGGCCAGTGCCTCGGCATAGCGGGCGCCGCCGACGATCAGATCGGCGCCGTAGGAGCGGATCCGCTCGAGCTTGGCCGGCGGGCTCACTTCGGGCACGAAAATGGTCGCCTTGTGGCCAAGCCGCATGGCGGCATAGGCGACGGCAGCACCATGGTTGCCGCCCGACGCGGCGACGACACCGGCCTCGGGAACCGGCCGTTCCAGGAGATTGGTGAAGGCGCCGCGCGCCTTGAACGAGCCGGAATGCTGCAGGCATTCGAGCTTCAGGTCGATCGCCAGCGGCGGCCGGTCGAAGTCGGCCATGTCGACGCGCAGCACCGGTGTGTGGCGCACATAGGGACGGATGCGCGGTTCCATCGCGGCAATGCGCTCGCGTGTGACAGTGTTGCCGTTCGTCATCGACGTCTCCTCGGGATTGACAGTAATTAGTAACTTGGCAAAATGGCTAAATGCAAGAGGTCGATGTCTTCAAGGCGATTGCCAACGAACGCAGGCTGCAGATACTCGACTGGCTGAAGGATCCGCGCGCGCATTTCCCACCCCAGGCGGATGGCGATCTGGTCGAGGACGGCGTCTGCGCGCTGCTGATCGCCGAGAAGCTCGGCATCACACAGGCGACGCTCAGCGAGCATATGCGCGTGCTCACCCAAGCCGGCTTGTTGCGTGCCAGGCGCATCAAGCAATGGACATTCTATCGCCGCGACGAGGATAGGATCGCCGAAACAAGGGCGCTCATCCAGAACCGGCTATAGCGCTACCGTCGGCGTTCGAGACGATGTGGCCTCTATGCGAGCCAATCGGGTACGGAATCCAGCCCGATCAGGTCGTCATAGGACAGGCGCGGACGCACGACGTGGAAGCGGTCCCCGTCGACCAGAACTTCCGGCACCAGCAGGCGGGTGTTGTAGGTGCCTGCCTGCACCGCGCCATAGGCGCCGGCGGTGAAGACGGCAATCAGGTCGCCGGACTTCAGCCTGGGCAGATCGCGGTCGAGGCCGATATAATCGCCGGTCTCGCAGACCGGGCCGACAACGTCGACCATCATGCGCGGCGCGTCGGCCGGCGGCTGCACGACCGGACGGATGTCGTGGAAAGCATCGTAGAGCGTCGGTCGGATGAGATCGTTCATGGCGGCGTCGACGACCAGGAAGTTCTTGGCGTCGCCTTCCTTCACGAAGATCACTTCCGAGACGAGGATCCCGGCATTGCCTGATATCAGCCGGCCCGGCTCGAACATCACCTTCAATCCGAGCTTGCCGACATGCTTCCTGACGATCTGGGCATAAGCATCGGGGAGGGGCGGCGGATTGTTGTCGATGCGGTAGGGAATGCCGAGGCCTCCGCCGAGATCGATATGCTCGATGACATGGCCGTCAGTTCGCAACGCGCCGACCAGATCGACAAGCAGGGCGAAGGCGTCGTCGAAAGGCTGCAGCTCGGTGATCTGGCTGCCGATATGGGTGTCGATGCCGGTGATCTTGATGCCGGGAAGCTTTGCCGCGCGGGCATAGACCTGACGCGCCTTTTGCCACGGAACGCCGAACTTGTTCTCGGCCTTGCCGGTGGAAATCTTCTTGTGGGTCCTGGCGTCGACATCGGGATTGATGCGCAGCGAGATCGGCGCCACCTTGCCGAGCGCCACGGCTCGCGCCGACAGGAGCTCGAGTTCAGGCTCGGATTCAACGTTGAAACAGAGGATGCCGGCGGCAAGGGCAAAGTCCATTTCCCGTGCGGTCTTGCCGACGCCCGAAAACAGGATCTTGCTTGCCGGGATGCCGGCGGCCAGCGCCCGGCGCAACTCCCCTTCCGAAACCACGTCGGCGCCGGCACCGAGCTTCGCCAGCGTCCGCAGAACGGCTTGGTTGGAATTGGCCTTCATGGCGTAGCAGACCAGCGTTTCGAGCCCGGCAAAGGCCTGCGCGAACACCCGGTAGTGCCTGGTCAACGTGGCCGTCGAATAGCAGTAGAACGGCGTGCCGACCTGCGCGGCGATATCGGGGATCGCCACGTCCTCGGCATGGAGCACGCCGTCGCGGTAGTCGAAATGGTTCACGAGAGTGGTTCCGGAAGTTGGAGCACGATGAGATCGGGTTTAGAAGGACCAAAACCCAGTCGCATGGCTGCTCTAGATCAGCGGGTCGAGGATGAACTTCTTGTCCTCGACCGGTTTTTCCGGCTCCGGCGGTACTGGCTGGTGCGCCTTCGAGGCATCCTTGCGCGCTTGCACGGCTGCCTCATAGGGCGTGTCGAGACCGCCCCTCCTGCCGCAGGCCGAAACGGCCGCGATCGCCGCCAGAAGCGTCAGAGTCACCCAAATCCTGCTTCCGGTCATCGATCCATCCGTCCGAAACGTTTGCCAGCCGCCGCTTTTAGCCGAGTTCTCGGCGTATTGCACCCCGGATATTGCTGGTCGCAATATCAGGGATATTGCTGGTCGCAGCAGCCGGAATCACGCTTTCGCCAGTCGCTTTTTCCAGGTGCGGATCTGTTTCCTCACTTCCGACGGCGCGGTGCCGCCGAAACTGGTGCGGCTCTTGACCGAGTTCTGCACCGCCAGCACCGAAAATATGTCCGCCGTGATGGCGGGATCGATCGACTGCAGATCCTCCAGCGAAAGCTTCTCCAGCCCGACCTTCTTCTCTTCGGCCAGAGCCACCGCCCGGCCGGTGACATGATGCGCCTCGCGGAACGGCAGGCCGAGCGTGCGCACCAGCCAGTCGGCAAGATCGGTCGCTGTCGCGTGACCCGCGCCGGCGGCCTTCTTCATCGCGGCCGCGTTGACCGTCATGTCCGAAACCATGCCGGTCATCGCGGCCAGCATCAGGTCCAGCGTCTCGGCGGCATCGAACACCGATTCCTTGTCTTCCTGCATGTCCTTGCCATAGGTCAAAGGCATCCCTTTCATCACCGTCAGCAGGCCGACCAGATGGCCGGTGACGCGGCCTGTCTTGCCGCGCACCAATTCGGCCGCATCTGGGTTCTTCTTCTGCGGCATGATCGAGGAGCCGGTGGAAAACGAGTCCGACAGCCTGACGAAGCCGAACTGCGGCGTCGACCAGATGATGATCTCCTCGGCCAGTCGCGACAGATGCGTGGCGCAGATCGCCGCCATGCCGAGGAACTCCAGCGCGAAATCGCGGTCCGAAACGCTGTCGAGCGAATTGCGCATCGGCTCACGGAAGCCGAGCGCCTTGGCGGTCCGGTGGCGGTCGATCGGGAAACTGGTGCCGGCGAGGGCCGCGGCACCGAGCGGGCTTTCGTCCATCCGCTCGATTGCATCGCGCGCACGCGACAGGTCGCGCGAAAACATTTCGACATAGGCCATGCAGTGATGGCCGAAGGTCACCGGTTGGGCCGCCTGCATATGGGTAAAGCCCGGCATCACCGTCGCCGCATGCTCCTCGGCCCGCTCCAGCAGTGCCTTGATCAGCCCTTTCAACGCCTCGGCGACACGAAAGCACTCATCCTTGACCCACAGTCTCAAGTCGACCGCCACCTGATCGTTGCGCGAGCGGGCGGTGTGCAGCCGGCCGGCCGCCGGACCGATCAGGTCGGCAAGGCGCGCCTCGATATTCATGTGGATGTCTTCCAGCCGGGTCGAGAACTCGAAGCTGCCGGCCTCGATCTCTTTCAGGATCGTGTTCAGCCCGTGAGCGATTTTTTCTTGATCGGCCGCCGAAATAATGCCCGTTTGCGCCAGCATCTCGCTATGGGCGATCGAGCCTTTGATGTCCTGCGCATAGAGTTTGCGGTCGAAGGAGATCGACGCGTTGATCGCTTCCATGATCGCGGCCGGACCCGAGGCAAAACGTCCGCCCCACATCTGGTTGCTGGTTTTCTTGTCGCTCATGGCTATAACCCGTGCTTCGGAGCAGTTTGAGAAAATGGCAGACGGCAATAGATTCTTCCCGGCCTCGCGCCTGATCCTCGCCGCCTTGGTGGCGGGCGCGCTGGCCGGCGCGGTCGCGGTATATGTCAGCGAGAGCCGGTCTGGCAACAATGCACCGGCACAAGCTGTCGTCGGCGACAGCAAGGACGATGTCGCCTGCGCCGCCAAGAGCGATCGCGCCAAGAAGGTCGCGGCCTCGGCCACCGGTCAGGTCGCTGCACTGTTGCCGGCCGATCCGCCGCAATCCTTGAAAAGCCTCGCCTTTAACGGTCCGGACGGCAAGCTGATGACGCTTGCCGACCATGCCGGCAAGACGGTGCTGCTTAATTTGTGGGCGACATGGTGCGCGCCGTGCCGCGCCGAAATGCCGGCGCTTGATGCGCTGCAGAAGGAAATGGGCAGCGATGCCTTTCAGGTGGTCGCCGTCAATGTCGATGCCGGCGACGATGTGAAGCCGAAGAAATTCCTCAGCGATACCGGCGTCACGACGCTCGGCTATTACCGGGATTCGACGATGGCGCTGTTCAATGACCTTAAGAAGCGCGGCCTCGCGCTCGGCCTTCCCGTCACCATGCTGATCGACGGCGAGGGCTGCCTGCTCGCCCATATGAACGGCCCGGCCGAATGGTCGGGACCGGACGCCAGGAGACTGGTCGAGACGGCGCTCAAGCCCGAAAGCTTCTAGCGTCGGGTTTTTCCGGAGAAGGGCGACTGACTACTTCTCTGGTGTAGCCGGCTGGCCGCGCTAGTCAGGCGATGCGAACCGTCACGACAATTGCTTCATGATCGGAGCTCGGGCTGCCGTCCGCCAGCACAGCCGGAAGGACGGCGGGGGCTGTTGCGACAAGGCCGCGCGTGAAGAACCAGTCGATGTGGCCGGTCGGGGTAGGATCGCCGAACTCGCGCCGCTGCGTGGGCAGGTCGAGCCTGTTGGCGGCCTTCCAGTCGTAACCGCGCCCGGCGAAGACCGCGAACAGCGGTTCATGGCGTTCGACATCGATCAGCCGATCAGGCTCGGCCGCGATGCGCGCCGCCCAGGCGTCGGGATCGTCGTGGCGGTCCTCATGGCTCGATGTCAGCGTGTTGAAGTCGCCGCCGAGCAGCACCGGCGCCTCTGGATCATATCTGTCGATGGCATCGAGAAGATGGCTGACCTGGATGGCCCGGCCGGCGGGATCGGTGCGGTTTTCCAGATGCACCGAGACGACCGTCACCCTGCGGTCGCCGATCCGCACCTGGCCACCGATGGCCATGCGCCCGCCGATTCGCGGCTGGCCCCGCTCCGGCAGGAACCAGCCGCCAGCCGCGTCGAGGCGGACCAGGAAAGGGCGAAGCAGCGGGATGGCGCTGGTCACGGCATTGCCGTGGAAGCCTTCCGTATTCTGGACGGCGCCGGTTGCAGCCTGCTCAGTCTCATTGCCGCCGCCGAGCTCGACGAATTCGACGCCATAGGCGAAGGCATGACCGAGACGGTCGGCAAGGGCGCGCAAGGGATGGCCGTTGCCTGAGCGCGCCATGCCTTCGTCGACCTCGGACAGCAGCACGACATCCGGTGACTGGTCGGCAAGCGTTGCCGCGATGGCATCGCCATGGCGCAGCCGTTCGACGTTCCAGGCCACGACGGTGAGCGTTTCGCCCGTGCCTTCGCGTGAAGCCTTACCGCCGATCTCGATCTGGCCAAGTGCCGGTGTGGCGCCGGCCAAACGAAGATGGGTGGCGCTATCACGGGGACCGTCGCGCATGGCCTGGCGCTCGGCGAGTGGAACATGTGTCAGCTGTGGCACCAGCATTTCATTCATCCCTTTAGCCGGATAATCATGACTGCTCTTCAGGTCTTTACGTCCTTGACAGCCGCCCTAGCTACCTAGAGCGCCGGCATGACATTTTCATGCCGGCGCAACCGCTGGAGGGAGGAGAGACAGGCTGTCCACAGGCCTGAGGGGCCACAGCAGAACTGTCACATACCTTCTCTAAGAGAGCGGGCAAGGACTTGCGCAAGACCCTTGTCAACAGCCACTCAAGAGGGAAGAAATCATGACCATCATCAAGCGGGGCTTTGCCGCCCTTGCCGTAGGCGCGCTCAGCATCGCGCTTGCCATGCCCGCCGTCGCAGAGCCGGTGAAATTCGATTTCTGGTTCGGCCTTTCGGGCGACCTTGCCCGCGTCGTCGACACTCTGTGCAAGAACTTCAACGCCTCGCAGGCCGACTATGAAGTCGTCTGCACCAGCCAGGGCAACTACGACGCCACGCTGCAGAACACGATCGCCGCCTTCCGCGCCGGCAAGCAGCCGGCCGTCGTCCAGGTCTATGATGTCGGCACTGCCACCATGATGCTGTCGGGCGCCTACAAGCCGGCCGACAAGCTGATGGAAGAAAACGGCTACAAGATCGACTACGCCGACTATTTCCCCGGCATCGCCCGCTACTACGCGACCTCGAAGGGCGAGATGCTGTCCTTCCCGTTCAATTCCTCGACCGCGCTGATGTACTGGAACAAGGACGCCTTCGCCAAGATTGGCAAGACCGAAGCGCCGAAGACCTGGGAAGACGTTGGCACCGATCTTCAGGCAATGAAGGACGCCGGCTATGAATGCCCGATGGCGATCAATATCTCGGCCAACGAAAGCTGGCAGCTGATGGAGCAGTTCTCGGCCATCCACAATCAGCCGATCGCCACCAGGAACAATGGCTATGACGGCCTCGACGCGCGTCTGGAAGTCAACAAGACCAAGTTCGTCCAATACGTGACCGACCTAAGGAAGTGGTATGATGCCGGCCTGATCAAGATCAAGTCGAAGGACCTCGGCCAGGACATGGTCCAGGCCTTCGCCTCCGGCACCTGCCAGGTCATCATGACTTCGGTCGGCGACCACGGCACGGTCGGCAAGACGCAGAAGGCAGGCATGAACTGGGATGTCGCCGAATTGCCCGTCTATGCCGGCACCGAGCGCAAGAATTCACTCGTCGGCGGCGCTTCGCTTTGGGTTCTCTCCGGCAAGTCGGATGCCGAATACAAGGGCGCGGCCGCGTTCCTCAACTTCATCCATGACCCCAAGACCGCCCTGTTCTGGTCGACCAACACCGGCTACATCCCGGTGACCAAGTCGGGCTTCGACTACATGAAGTCCACCGGCTTCTACGACAAGGCGCCCTACAAGGGCCGCGAAGTCGCGATCGCCAGCCTGACCGCGTCCGAGCCGACCGAAATCACCCGCGGCGTGCGGCTGGGCAATTTCACCCAGATCCGCGCCGAGTTCGGCACCCAGATGCAGGCGATCTTCGCCAACAAGGTCAGTGTCCAGGAAGGCCTCGACACGCTGGTCAAGAATGGCGACGCCATCCTCGACCGCTTCCAGCAGACCTATCCGGGCAAGACCCTGCCCTGACCCACAGGCGATTTTCAGGCCGCCCGTCGAGCCTCATGCTTGAGTCGACGGGCGGGTGTTTCGCGTATCTAATGCACACGTGACTGGCCGTTGAGCGGCATCGGCGGACCGATGGAAAAACGCGTTACCTTTGGCAGCTGGACGATCGGCATCCTTTTCGCGGTGCCTCAGCTCCTCTTGATCTTCACCTTCTTCTACTGGCCCGCCGGTCAGGCCGTGTACTGGTCGCTGACGCTGCAGCAGCCTTGGGGCGGCGGCAACATCTGGGTCGGGCTCGATAATTTCCGCTCGATCCTCTCCAATACCGACTACTGGAACTCGATCATCGCCAGTGTTGTCTTTGCCGCCGTCAGCACCGGGCTTGCGATGTTCATTGGCCTCGTGCTGGCCGCCTTGACCGATCGGCAACTTGCCGGATCGCGTTTCTATCGCGTGGTGCTGATCTGGCCTTACGGCATCGCGGCGCCGGCGCTGGCAATGGCGTTCCGCTTCATCCTTGCGCCGGAAGCCGGCTTCATGGCCGTCGTCAACCAGGTCTGGCCCGGCTTCTGGGATCCCGGCCTTGACGGCACAGATGCCATGGCCTCGATCATCATCGCCTTTTCCTGGAAGTATGTCGGCTACAACTTCATCTTCTTCCTCGCCGCGTTCCAGGCCATTCCGCGTTCGCTGATAGAGGCAGCCGCAATGGACGGCTCCGGCGTCGTCAGGCGCTTCTGTGACATCCAGTTCCCGCTGATCACGCCGACGATCTTCTTCCTGCTGGTCATCAACATCACCGAGAGCTTCCAGGATTCCTTCGGCATCGTTGACATCATGACCGCCGGCGGCCCTGCGAACGCCACCAATCTGATGGTCTACAAGATCTATTCCGACGGCTTCAAAGGCCTCGATTATTCGGGCGCCGCCGCGCAGAGCATCATCCTGATGGTGCTCATCGTCGTGCTGACCATTTTCCAGTTCCGCTTCATCGAGCGGCGCGTGCACTACAGGTGATGCCGATATGGTAGAGCGCACCCCCTTCCTCAATTTCTTCACGCATCTGATCCTGTTCATCGGCTTCGTCTTGTGCGTCGCGCCGTTCGTGATCGTCGCCATCGCGGCGTCGCACAATCTCGGGGATGTCAACGACGTACCGATGTCGCTGCTGCCGGGCAGCGACTTCTGGCTGAACATCAAGACGGCCTGGACGACGGCCGACCTCGGCCCCAAGCTTCTGAACAGTTTCATCATGGCCGTCGGCGTCGCGGCGGGCAAAGTGATCATATCGGCGCTCACCGCCTTCTCGATCGTCTATTTCCGCTATCCCGGCCGCACCTTCATATTCTGGCTGATCTTCGTGACGCTGATGCTGCCGCTGGAAGTGCGCATCGTGCCGACCTACGCGGTCGTCGCCAATGTGCTGTCGCCCTATCAGACCATCCTCGACCTGACCGGAATCAGCTGGCTGATCGAGAAGGTATCGGGCGTCCAGGTTTCGCTCAACCTCGGCCTTCTCAATTCCTATACCGGCCTGATCCTGCCGCTGGTCGCGACCGCCACCGGGACCTTCCTGTACCGGCAGTTCTTCCTCACCGTTCCGGATGAACTGACCGAGGCCGCGCGCATGGACGGCGCCGGCGCGCTGCGTTTCTTCATCGACATCCTGCTGCCGCTGTCGCGCAACAACATGGCCGCGCTTGGGACCATCATGTTCCTGTGGGCGTGGAACCAGTATCTGTGGCCGTTGCTGATCACCACCGACCAGTCGCATGCGACGGCGGTCACGGAACTCAAGCAGCTCATCCCCAATGTCGGCGGCATTCCGGAATGGAACATCGCCATGGCCGGAACGCTTATCGTCATGTTGCCGCCGCTGATCGTTGTCGTGGCCATGCAGCGCTGGTTCGTGCGCGGCCTGATCGCCACCGAAAAGTGACCTGAAAGGAGACGAAAGATGGCCTCCATCACCATTCGCGACGTCAAGAAAAGCTACGCCAAAATGCAGGTCGTGCATGGCGTCGACCTCGACATCGCATCGGGCGAATTCGTCGTCATCCTCGGGCCATCAGGCTGCGGAAAGTCCACGCTGCTTCGGATGATCGCGGGACTGGAGGACATATCCGGCGGCGAGATCGCTATCGATGACACCGTGGTCAACAATTTGGAGCCGCGTGAGCGCGGCTGCGCCATGGTGTTCCAGAACTACGCGCTCTATCCGCATATGAGCGTAGCGCAGAACATCGGCTATTCGCTCAAGGTCGCGGGCGTTGCCGCCGCCGAGCGCCAGCTGCGCATCCAGGCGGTCGCCCGCACGCTGGAGCTCGAACATCTGCTCGACCGCAAGCCGATGGCGTTGTCCGGCGGCCAGAGGCAGCGCGTCGCCATGGGCCGGGCGATGATCCGCGAGCCCAAGGTTTTTCTCTTTGACGAACCGCTGTCCAATCTTGACGCGAAACTGCGCGTCCAGATGCGCTCGGAGATCCGCAAGCTGCATCGCCGGCTGAAAGCGACGTCTGTCTTCGTAACCCATGACCAGGTCGAGGCGATGACGCTTGCCGACCGGCTGGTGGTGATGAATGGCGGGCGCGTCGAACAGGTCGGCACGCCAGCCCAGATCTACAGCCGTCCGGCCAGCCGTTTCGTCGCCACCTTCGTCGGTGCGCCGGCCATGAACATTCTTGAAGGCACAGTGGACCTCGACGGGGTCTCGCTGCTCGCCGGCAGCCGGCATCTTGCCGTTCCGCGCGCCGGCCTGGCGGTCGGCACGCAGGTGGCGGTCGGTATCCGGCCGGAAGCCGTGCGGCTGGTGGCGCCGGGCACCGCAGGCGCGCTCAATGCGACCGTCGACCTGATCGAGGAACTGGGCGCGGGCCGCGTCATCTATGTCGATCTAGACGGCGCGCCGTTTTCCGTCATGACCTCGGAGGCCGTCCACCCGGAACCCGGCAGCGCGGTGGGTCTGCGGTTTTCGCCCGACGATCTGCATTTCTTCTCGTCGGATGCGGGAACCCGTCTCGAGGTCTTCAAGGCTTCGGTGCCGGAACCGGCACTTTGATTTCTGAAGCCATTGTCGCCGATGACTGGACCGGCACCACCGGCAAGCCGAAGAAGCCCGCAATGAAGATTATCCAGGTCACCGATGTCCATCTTGGCCGGCAAGGCGAGCGCCGCTATGGCGCCGACCTGCATCAGCGGCTGGCTTCATGCATCGCGCACATCAATGCGCATCATGCCGATGCCGCGCTTTGCGTCTTCACCGGCGACCTGACCGAGACCGGCGCGCCCGAAAGCTATGCCGATCTCCGCGCCTCTCTGAGCGAGCTGTCGGTGCCCTTTCAACTGCTTCCGGGAAACCATGACCGGCGGGCCAATCTTGTTGCGGCGTTTCCTGAAATTCCGGTCGACGAGAACGGCTTCGTGCAGTCGGCTCGCCAAACAGCCGACGAGGTGCTGCTGTTCCTCGATTGCCTGGCGGAGGGCCGTGTCGAAGGCGAATTGTGCGACAAGCGGTTTGCCTGGTTGGAAGCCCGGCTCGAAGAAGCGGCAGGCCGGCCCGCCTATGTCTTCATGCATCATCCGCCGGTCACGCTCGGCCTGCCGCAACTCGATCCGCTCGCCCTTGAGCAACCCGAACGGTTGCTGGGCCTGCTTCGGGGTCATGGTAACGTCCGCCACATCTTCTTCGGCCACGTCCATCGCGACATCGCAGGCACGGTCGCCGGCATTCCGTTCTCGGCGCAGCGCGGCCTGCATGCCAGGTTCGAACTTGCCCTCGACCGATCGAGCGAGATTGTCGAGCAAGCGCCGCCCTCCTACGCGGTCGTCCTCGTCGACAGCGCCAACGAGCACGTGGTCGTGCACGGCTGCGATTTTCTCGAACAGTGGCCGATCTATTCCGGCGAGACCGGCGAACGCATCACCGTGTGAGTCGGATTGAGGCGCAGCGCCGAAAAGCTTTCGACCGTTCAGGTGAAGACATGCGCCTTTCCCGATACGGTCAGCCGGACGATCTCGCCGACCGCCGGCGCGTCCATGCCCGGTTTGCGCAGCACCAGCGGCGTGTTGCCGATCGCGGCCGCATCGGGCGGATCGGCATTGTTCAAGAGCCGCACCGCGATCGTGCACATCGAGCCGGCGAATTCCGATTCCGTCACTTCGCCGAACAGCATGTCCGAAGTGCCCGACATGCCCTCGCGCGACGTTCTTTTCAGCGCGATCTGCTCCGGCCGCAGCATGATGCGGGCAATGTCGCGGCTGTCGTTGGTGTCGACCGCGATGCGGCCGAGTGGAGAATTGGCGAAGCCGCCCGATATCTTTGCCGGCAGGATGATGGCGTCGCCGAGGAACTCGGCGATCATCCTGTCCTTCGGCTTGAAATAGAGTTCGCGCGGCGTACCGATCTGCGAGAACTTGCCGTCGCGCATCACCGCGACCTGACTGGCGAAGGACAGCGCCTCGGCCTGGTCGTGCGTCACCAGGATGGTGGTGATGCCAGCGGTTTCCAGAAGCTCGGCCACCGCCTTGCGCATCGAGGCGCGCAGGCCAGTATCGAGCGCCGAGAACGGCTCGTCGAGAAGCATCAGTCTCGGCTTCATCGCCATGGCGCGGGCCAGTGCCACACGCTGCTGCTGGCCGCCGGAGAGCTCGTGCGGGCGGCGTTTGAGGATCGCCTTGTCGAGCCCGACGATATAGGCGAGCTCGACGATGCGCTCGGTGCGCTTGTCTTCGCTGCGGGCCATGCCGAAGCCGATATTGTCGCCAATGGTCAGATGCGGGAACAGGGCGCCATCCTGCGCCACCACGCCGATCCCGCGGCGATATGCCGGCACCGCCGCGCCGCCATTGGCCAGCACCTCGCCGTCGAGCGTGATGCGGCCCTGGTCCGGGGCCTCGAAGCCGGCGATCAGCCGCAGCAGGGTCGTCTTGCCGCAGCCGGACGGGCCGACGATTGCCGTGCGGCTGCCACTGGCGACGCTCAGGTCGACGCCGGCAAGCGCCGCCACCGGGCCGTAATGCTTGTGCAGGCCGCTGATTTCGAGAAAGCTCATCGTCCGGCCATCCGTTTCGACTGGACGTAAAGCAGCCAGGTCAAGGGAAGCGACATGGCCACCATGATGAAGGCGTAAGGGGCCGCGGAGGCATAATCAATCTCGCCGCTGTAGGACCAGAACGCCATCGCCAGCGTGCGGGTGCCGTTCGGCGCCAGCATCTGGGTGGCGGTCAGTTCGTTCATGATGCCGAGCGCCACCAGCGCCATGCCGGCCGCGGCACCTGGCGCCGACAGGCGGATCGTGGTCGACCACAGCGCCTGCAGCGGGGGCCGTCCGAGGCTGGAAGCGGCGCGTTCGAGTTCGACCGGCGCCTGCGCGATCGAGGCCCGCAGGCTGACCAGAGCGCGCGGCAGGAACATCAGCGCATAGGCCATCAGGATGGTGAACAGGGTCTGGTAGAGCGGAAGCGCGATGCGCACCGTGATGGTGACCAGCGCCAGTGCGATGACGACCCCCGGCAACGAGCCGACGATGTAGTTGCAGCCCTCCAGCAGACGCTGCAATGGCCCCGGCGCTCGGATCGAGATCCAGGCCATCGGCATGGCGGCGACCGTGGCGAGCAATGCGCCGGCGAGCGCCAGGAACAGCGTTTGGCCAAGCGCCAGCCCGATCTCGTCGAAGCGCCAGACAGCCGCGCCGCCGGCGGCAAGCCAGCCGCCGATGGTGACGAACGGCACGCCAAGCGCCAGCAGCGTGGTGACGACAAGCAAGGCGAGGCAAGGGACGGTGGCCCGTCCGAGGCTTGTGCGCTGCTGATAGCGCGCGGCGCCGGAGCCGACGCGGGCATAGCGCTCCTCGCCGCGCACCAGCACTTCGAGGCCGAGCAGCACGAAGCAGCAGCTCACCAGCACGCCGGCCAGCATGTTGGCGGCCGGGCCGTTGAAGGTCGACTGGAATTGGTCGACGATCGCCGTGGTGAAGGTGTCGAAGCGGATGAAGACATAGAGGCCGTACTCGGCCAGCAGATGCAGCCCGACCAGCAGCGAACCGCCGCAGATGGCCAGCCGCAATTGCGGCAGCACGACACGCCAGAACACGCGCCGGGGCCCAAGGCCGAGTGCGGCGGCGGCGTCCTCGAGAGCGGGATCGAGACGGCGCAACGCCGCCGACACCGGCAGATACAGGAACGGGAAATAGGCGATCACGGAAATCAGGACGCCGGCCCACAGGCCGTGCAGTCCTGGCACCATGGTGATCCAGGCATAGCTGTGCACGAAAGCGGGGATGGCGAGCGGCGCCACGCACAGCCAGGCCCAGAACCGGGCGCCCGGCAAGTCGCTGCGCTCGGTCAGCCAGGCCAGGGCAACCGACAGCACGATGGTGATCGGCACGCAGAGCGCGACCAGCAGGATAGTATTGACCAGAAGCTCGCCGACACGTGGCCGGAAGACCAGCGCCGAGACGGTTTCCCAGCCGGTCCGCACCGCGATCCAGATGATGAAGGCAAGCGGCAGCAGCGCCAGCAGCGCAACGAAGACGGCGGCGATGACCAGCCAAAGCGGTGCGCGTCGCCGAGCCCTTCGGCCTGTGCCCGAAGGCAGGCCCGAGCGCGCGAGATCGACCGCAGACTGCATCAGGTCAGACGCCGCGCCGTTGCCGTCCAGCGGCAGCAATTGAAGGACCGCGATCGCGGTCGGGAACACAGCGTGTCGTCATCGACGAATGCCATCTCGAAAAGCAAAATCACTCCCGCGGAAGGCGAATTCCCGCGGGAGCGTGGTCGGTTGTCCTTTTAGGAGGAATGGCAACTAAAGCAAGCCGGCTGCCGTCATCAGGTCGGTGACCTTCTTGGAGTTCAGCGTCGTGGTATCGACTTTCGGCGCCTGCAGATCGGCGAGCGGCACCAGCTTCGGGTTGGACTCCGCACCCTTGCCGACCGCGTATTCGAAGGAATCGCCGGTCTTCAGCACGTCCTGGCCGCCCTTGCCGGTCACCCATTTCAGGAAGGCCTGGGCTTCCTTCGGATGCTTGCTCGAAGCCAGCACACCGCCGCCGGAAATCGAGACGAACGCGCCCGGATCCTGGTTCTTGAAATAATGCAGCTCGACATTCTTGCTGTTTTCGCCGGTCTTGGCCTGATCGCCGAAATAGTAATAATGGTAAATCACGCCGCCTTCGATTTCGCCGGCGTTGACCGCCTTCATCACCGTGCTGTTGCCCTTGTAGGCAGTGAAATTGGTCTTCATCGCTTTCAGCCAGTCCGCCGTGGCGGCCTCGCCCTTGAGCTGAAGCAGCGCACTGACGATGGCCTGAAAATCGGCGCCCGAGGGGGAGGCCGCCCAACGGCCCTTCCAACTCGGATCGGCGAGGTCAAGCATCGACTTGGGCAGCTGGTCGGCGGTCAGCTTGGTCTTGTTATAAGCAAACACCGTGCTGCGCGCCGCGACGCCGACCCATTTGCCGCTGGCCGGCTGATAGTCCTGAGGAACCTGGGCCAGTGTGTCGGCTTCGACCGGCGCGAACAGGCCGGCATTTTCGACCAGCACCATGGCCGGCGAGTTTTCCGTCAGGAACACGTCCGCGGGCGAAGCAGCGCCCTCGGCGACGATCTGGTTCGAGAAATCGCTGTCGCCGCCATTGCGCACGGTGACCTTGATGCCGGTCTCCTTGGTGAAGCCTTCGGCCCATGCCTTGGTCAGGCTCTCGTGCTGCGCATTGTAGACAATGATGCCATCATCCTCCGCCATGGCCGGACCGGCGAGCAGGGTGATTGCCAGCACGGTGGCGCCGACGAGGGTGGAAAGAGCGTATTTCATGTCACTGTCCTCGATCTCCGGGGTCTTCGGTCTTTCAGGGCCGCACCTATCGATACCTGACCAGGATAGTCAACATTGCTTTGCTGATTTTGATCGAGCGCCTGCAAACTTTCGTGATTTGCCGCTAGTTTGGCTTGGACATTATTTCGCCGGCCACGTAACAAATCAGCGCCGAGACGCGAAAATCGGGGGAGTGAACTCTTGTGAGCGGCAAGGACGAGGCCGAGCTTTCCCGGCTGATGCGGGCCGCGATCGCGGGAGATGAAAGGGCCTATGCCGACTTTCTGCACCGGATTGCCGCGCTGGTGCGCGGTTTTGTCAGGCGCAAGATCGTGCGGGGCGGGGTCGATCCCGAGGATGTCGTGCAGGAAACCTTGCTGGCCATTCATGTGAAACGACATACCTGGCGCCAGGATGCGCCGGTGTTGCCGTGGATCTATGCAATCGCCCGCTTCAAGCTCATCGACGCGTTCCGGCGGCGTGGACGGCGCATCGAGATCGATGTCGACGATATCGCCGAGACGTTCGCCGAGCCGGAAACGGAAACCGTCAGCGAGCGCGACATCACCCGGGCTTTGGACGGCCTGTCGCCGGCACAGCGCTCGGTGGTCTCAGCCGTTTCGGTGGAAGGCCGCTCCATTGGAGAGACGGCGGCAAAGTTCGGTATCAGCGAGACGGCGGTGCGTGTGTCGCTGCATCGGGGACTTGCCGCGATAGCCAAGCGGTTCGGGCAGGGGCGATTCGGGCGGGAATGACATGAGGACGGACGATCTCATCAAGGCGCTGGATGCCGATGCCCGGAGCAAGGCGATGCCGTTGCAATCGGCCTGGTGGGTGGCCGCCGGTGCGGCCGCGGTGATCGCGGCCGTCGTTTTCCTGCTGACCATCGGTCCGCGCCCGGACTTCATGGCGGCCGCCCACACGATACGCTTTCTTTCCAAATTCGTCTTCACCATCGTGCTTGCCGTCAGTGCCTTTGCCCTGGTCCGCGCCTTGTCGACGCCGGGAGCCTCGACGGGCCGGGCAATGGCCTGGATGGCCGCTGCGCCGGTGTTGATAGCCGTGGCGGTGGTTCTGGAGCTTTTCATGGTGCCGGAGGCGCTGTGGGGCACAAGGATGGTCGGCTCCAACATGATGATCTGCATGGCATTCATCCCTTTGATCGGCATCGGTCCGCTTGCCATTTTCCTGTGGATGCTGCGCTATGGCGCACCGACACGGCCGGTGCTTGCCGGCGCGGCTGCGGGCCTGCTCGCCGGCGGGCTCGCGGCGACCTTCTACGCCGCGCACTGCTTCGACGACTCGCCGCTTTTCGTCGCCACCTGGTACTCGCTGGCGATCGCGGCGCTCGCGCTGCTTGGCGCGCTTGGCGGGCGATTCTTCGTGCGCTGGTAGTGCGCCACGGCGATCACGATCCGTGCTCGCCGATCCTTAATCATGCCGGCAACCGTTTGTCGGTTAGCGACAGCACCGCTATGGACTGGACTTCACCTGGGACGGCCGCACTCACGTGATCGGCGCCAGCATGGGCTGGCTGCGATCAACGCCAATTGCGGCGAGGCGGCCGGCCATGGCTGCGTTTCCTTGGCGCCGGACGGCGAAAGCAGGGCCGATCGGGAAGAACCGCCCGCGCCACTGGCCGTGGCGTCTTGATCAGAACCGGTCCCGAAAAGAGTCTGCTGCTGACGCGGTTTGATCAGCGCGTCGGAACGGGATGCTCGCCGCGATAGTCGTAGAAGCCGCGCCCGGTCTTGCGGCCGAGCCACCCGGCTTCGACATATTTCACCAGCAGCGGGCAAGGGCGGTACTTCGAGTCCGACAGGCCGTCATGCAGCACCTGCATGATCGACAGACAGGTATCGAGCCCGATGAAGTCAGCCAACTGCAGCGGCCCCATCGGATGGTTGGCGCCGAGCCGCATGGCGGTGTCGATGGCATCGACCGAGCCGACACCCTCATAGAGCGTGTAGATCGCTTCGTTGATCATCGGCAGCAGGATGCGGTTGACGATGAAGGCCGGAAAATCCTCCGAGACCGTGATCGTCTTATCGAGCTGCTTCACATAGGTCTTGGCCGCCTCGAAGGTCTGGTCCTCGGTGGCGATGCCGCGCACCAGCTCGACCAGCTTCATCAGCGGCACCGGGTTCATGAAATGTATGCCGATGAACCGCTCCGGCCGGTCGGTCTGCGCGGCAAGCCGCGTGATCGAGATCGACGAGGTGTTGGTCGCCAGGATAGCTTCGGGATTGAGCTGCGGACAAAGCTGGGCGTAGATCTTGCGCTTGACCGTCTCGTCCTCGGTCGCCGCCTCGATCACCAGATCGGCGCCGGCAAGATCCGCCATCGCCGGCGCGGAAGAGATGCGCGCCATCGCGTCGTTGCGCACCTTCTCCTCGAGCTTGCCGGACCCCACTTGCCGGGCCATGTTGCCGCTGATGGTGGCGATGCCCTTCTCGATGCGGTCGGGGGATATATCGTGGATCAGCACCTTGTAGCCCGAAAGCGCGGAGACATGGGCGATGCCGCCGCCCATCTGGCCCGCGCCGATGATGCCGATCGTCTCGATCTTGCTCATTACACCGATCCCGTCAAAAGGCCTTTGCGGCCTGCTTTTTGTGCGGTGCAAACTAAAAGGGCGGGGCGACTTCGTCTACCCCACCCTCACCATTTAATACGCTTTGGCAGAAAGCGTCAAAGCGCCTTTTGCAGCTCCGGCAAAATGACGAAGAGATCGCCGACGAGGCCGTAGTCGGCAACCTGGAAAATCGGCGCCTCCTCGTCCTTGTTGATGGCGACGATGACCTTCGAATCCTTCATGCCGGCAAGGTGCTGGATGGCGCCGGAGATGCCCACCGCGATGTAGAGATCAGGGGCGACGACCTTGCCGGTCTGGCCGACCTGCCAGTCGTTCGGCGCATAGCCGGCATCGACGGCGGCGCGGGAAGCGCCGACGGCTGCACCGAGCTTGTCGGCGACCGGCAGGATGACTTCCTGGAACTTCTCCGCCGAACCCAGCGCGCGGCCGCCCGAGATGATGATCTTGGCCGAGGTCAGCTCCGGACGGTCGGTCTCCGAGAGCTTGTTCTCGACGAAGGTGGACAGGCCCGGATTGGCCGCGGCCTTGACGGTCTCGATGGAGGCCGAGCCGCCCTCGGGGGCGGCCTGGAAAGAGGCGGTGCGGACCGTGATCACCTTCTTGGCGTCGGTCGACTGCACCGTCTGGATGGCGTTGCCGGCATAGATCGGCCGCTTGAAGGTGTCGGGCGAGACGACTTCGATGATCTCGGACACCTGCGCGACGTCGAGCAGGGCAGCCACGCGTGGCGCGACATTCTTGCCCGACGAGGTCGCCGGCGCGATGATGGTGTCGTAGGCGCCCGCCAGCGACACAACCAGTGCCGCCGTCGGTTCGGCGAGGCGCTCGGCGAGTTCGTCGGCTTCGGCCAAGAGCACCTTGCTCACGCCCTTCAGCTTGGAGGCAGCGTCGGCCGCCGGCTTGGCGCCCTTGCCGGCAACCAGCACATGCACGTCCGAACCGATCCGCAGCGCCGCCGACAGCGCCTTGGCGGTCTGGTCGGAAAGGGTGGCGTTGTCGTGTTCTGCAATCAGAAGAATAGCCATTGATGATATTCCTGACTTTCGTTTTCGCGGCTCCCTGAAATCCGGTCAGGCCGAGTCGAAAACGGTTGGTTTCGAGAACCGGAGCGGAGCGTACTTCAGTACGTGAGCACCGGAAGCGGAGAAACCGACCGTTTGCAGGCCGGCCTCATCGGATTTCCTAGAGCACGCCGGCTTCGTTCTTGAGCTTGTCGATCAGCTCGGCGACGCTCTTGACCTTGACGCCCGCCTTGCGGCCACTCGGCTCCTCGGTCCTGATGACTTTCAGCCGCGGCTTGACGTCGGCGCCGTAGTCGGCCGGGCTCTTCTCGTCGAGCTGCTTCTTCTTGGCCTTCATGATGTTGGGCAGCGAGGCATAGCGCGGCTGGTTGAGGCGAAGGTCGGCGGTGACGATCGCCGGCATCTTCAGTTCCACCGTCTGCAGGCCGCCGTCGACCTCGCGCGTCACCTTGGCCTTGTCGCCCTCGAGCACGATCTTGGAAGCGAAGGTGCCCTGCGCCCAGCCCAGCAGCGCCGCCAGCATCTGGCCGGTCTGGTTGCTGTCGTCGTCGATCGCCTGCTTGCCGAGGATGACGAGGCCGGGCTGTTCGGCGTCGACGACGCCCTTCAGCACCTTGGCGACGCCGAGCGGCTCGGTCTGTTCGTCGGTCTTGACCAGGATGGCGCGGTCGGCGCCCATGGCGAGCGCGGTGCGCAGGGTTTCCTGCGCCTGCTGCGGGCCGATCGAAACGACGATGATCTCTTCCGCCTTGCCGGCTTCCTTCAGCCGGATCGCTTCTTCCACCGCGATCTCGTCGAACGGGTTCATCGCCATCTTGACGTTGGCGAGTTCCACCGCCGAACCATCAGCTTTCACGCGAACCTTGACGTTCGCATCCACAACCCGCTTCACGGGCACAAGGATCTTCATTTGCCTGTCACCTCTTCACGCTAGTTGGGCGCGCTATAACAGCCTGCGCCCTTTCTGAGTTGTCGAAAGCCGACATTCCGGATGGAAATTCTGGTCTTTGACCGCCTTAGGCCGCGGCGGAGACGTTTCCGTAGTTGCGGCAACCCTGCACGTCAATACGCTGCAAGCAGCCAAATCGGTTCAGTCCGAACTGGGAGCGCTTCCTCGCCCCCAGCGCGGCGTCGCGGCGGGTGGATCTGGGATCAGCGGTTCCGTGGCAACGTGCTGTTGGTTGGGAGCGGTGGGCGCGACGTCTTCGTCAGGGCCTGCAAACAGCGGCACACCGCGGCTGCGCAATATGAGCACCAGAATGGCGCCGGCGATGATGCCGCCTATGTGGCAGGCCCAGGAGATCTGGTCCTCGCCGCCGGCGGCAAACATCACCACCTGGAACAGCACCCACAGAATGAGCGGGATGAACGCTGGAATGCGCAGCGGGATGCGGGCAAAGGCCAGCACCCAGACCTTCACCCTGGGATAAAGGATCAGATAGGCGACGACCACGCCGGCGATGGCCCCGGACGCGCCGATCAGCGGCACTTGCGAATCCCAGGCGACGAGCCCCTGGAAGGCCGCTCCCGCAACAGCGCATAACAGGTAGAAGATGAGGTAGCGGATGTGGCCGAGCGCATCCTCGACATTGTCGCCGAACACCCACAGGAACAGCATGTTGCCGCCGAGGTGGAAGATGTCGGCGTGCAGGAAGGAATAGCTGAGATAGCTCAGGCTTTCGGGGATGACGATAAAGCGAGGGTCAAGCTCGGCTGTGTCATGCACGACCGACGGAATGAAGCCGAGGCCAAGCACGGCGGCATTGGTGAAACTCTCGCCGCCTAGCGCGGTGGCGAAATAGACCAGGGCGTTGGCCACGATCAGCCCGATCGTCACATATTGCAGGCGGATGTGCCGCAGCCTGTTGGTGTCGTAAAGCGGGATGAACATGCCCAGGCCCTCTTCCGCTTTCGACCATCAGCGGTTCTTGCCGGGAACCCATAGCACGTCGGCGTTTCCGTTGTCATTGACCGCCCGGGCGGCGACAAACAGGAAATCCGAGACGCGGTTGATGTATTTCAGCCCGTCGCGGTTGACGTGTTCGTTCGGGTCCTGGGCCAGGGCCACCATCAGCCGTTCAGCTCGCCGCGCCACGGTGCGGGCAAGGTGAAGGGCGGCGGCCGCCGGTGTGCCGCCATTGAGCACGAAGGATTTGAGCGGCTGAAGCTCCTTGTTGAGCAGGTCGATCTCCTTCTCGACCCGGTCGGTCTGCACGGCGACGATGCGAAGCGGCTCATAGCCGAGCGGCTTGCCGTCGTCGGGCACGGCGAGATCGGCGCCGAGGTCGAATAGATCGTTCTGGATGCGGGAAAGCATGTCGTCGATCGCGGGGTGAGCCGATGCCGTATGCACCCGGGCGATGCCGATGCAGGCATTGGCCTCGTCGACCGTGCCGTAGGCGTCCACCCGCAGATCGGATTTCAGCCGCCGTTCGCCGGTGCCGAGACCCGTGGTGCCATCATCGCCGGTGCGGGTGTAGATCTTGTTGAGCTTGACCACGTCGCCTCCCGGCCGCCGATATCCTCACTTGCGGGTGAAATACACCGCAAGCAGGATCAGCGCCAGCGCCACGGCCTGCAACAGAACGCGTGCTTGCATCAGCTTGTTCGAGGTGACGCCGGAGCCGCCGCGCATCATGTTGATGAGGCCGCGAACAAGCACGATCACCACGGCGACCATGACCAGAATGGCGAGGATGTTGAAGGCGGTTGCCATGGTGTGTTCCCAGTTCAGTTGATTCAGGCGCGTTTGGCAAGGATGCGGTAGAGCATCGATGCGGGCAGGATGCGTTTGAGCACCGCACCGATCCTGGCCGGCACCGTTACCACATAGTGGGCGCGCGGGCGCCGCGACAGAAGTGCATGGCGCAGCGCCGCGTGAACCACTTCCGGCCCGGGCTTCAAGGCCGATTGGCTGCCGCCAGCCCGCAGCCGCTCCAGTTGCGCCGCATAATCGAGGCGGTGGACCGAAGTCTCGTGCTCGATGTTCTTCAAGAACCAGGGAAGCGCATTGCTGGCGATCTTCGACGTTACCGGCCCCGGCTCGATCAGCGAGACATGGATGCCGCTGCCCCCAACTTCCTGATGCAGGCACAGCATCAGACCTTCCAGCGCGTGTTTCGACGCCGAATAGGCGCCGCGAAAACGCACTGGCGTCAGGCCGAGGATCGACGAGCAGTGGACGATGCGGCCGTAACCCTGGCGGCGCATCACCGGCACCAGCCGGCGGGTCAGGTCATGCCAGCCGAAGAAATTCGCCTCGAACTGCTCCTTGAGCGCTGCCACCGGCAAATCCTCGACGGCGCCGGCTTGCGCATAGGCGCCGTTGTTGAACAGGGCATCGAGCCTGCCGCCCGTGCGGTCGAGCACCGCCGTAACCAGCGCGGCGATGGAGTCCGGCTCGCAATAATCGAGATAGAAGGCCTCGATGCCGTCGGCCTCGAGTGCGGCGATGTCCCGGGGCTTGCGCGCCGTCGCGAACACCCGCCAGCCTTCCGCCTTCAACGCGCGGGCGCAGTACGCGCCTATTCCCGAGGATGCGCCGGTGACGATGATCGAGCGCAATTCTTGCGCCGGACTGCTCGTGGTTTCGCCAAGGGTTGCCATTTGCCGCAATCCCTTCCCATATTCCCGGCGTGGAGACAATTGGAGGGCACGGTTCTTGTTGCGGAAGATCGTTGCCCTCAAACGGGTCCTCTACGACGCGCTTGGCCATTTCAATACCGATGATGGCTGGGCGATGGCCAGCCATCTGGCGATCACATCGCTGATGGCGCTGTTCCCGTTCCTGATTTTCGCCACGACGCTGGCGAGCTTCCTCGGCGCGCAGGCGTTCTCCGACACGGCCGTGCACCTGGTGTTCGACACCTGGCCCGAACAGATCGCCAAGCCGATCGCGCGCGAAGTGCTCAATGTGCTGACCGTCAGGCGCACCGACCTCTTGACCTACGGCGTGCTGCTTGCCGCCTATTTTGCCTCGAACGGCATCGAGGCGCTGCGCACATCGCTCAACCGCGCCTATCGCGTCTCGGAAACGCGCGGCATCATCTACCGCCGGGTCCAGAGCATCATCTTCGTGCTCATCGCAACGGCCGGGTTTCTGGCGATCAGCGTGCTCCTGGTGTTCGCGCCGCTGCTGGCGCGACTCGCCGAAGCCCATATCGACTGGATCAAGCCTTATATGGGCACCATCACGCTGTGGCGTTATGTGATCGCCTCGGCGGTCATCGTCGGCGGATTGTTTGCCGTCCATTTCTGGCTGCCGGCGGGCAAGCGCCGCCTGGTGTCGATCGTCCCGGGCATCATCTTCACGCTTTCCGGATGGCTTGTCGGTTCGACTGTCTTCGCCACCTATCTCGACCATTTCTCGTCCTACGTGACGACCTATGCCGGCCTCGCCTCGATCATGATCGCCGTGGTCTTCCTCTACATGGTCTCGGCGATCTTCATCCTTGGCGGCGAGCTCAATGCAGCGATCAGCCGCTATCTTGAGGCACGCGCGCGGGTCGGATGAGTCGGTGCTGGGCGGATAGAGGAATTGAAGAATTGAAGAATTGAAGAATTGAAGAATGGGCTGTCGCTTGGGTTCCTCAGTTCCTCAGTTCCTCAGTTCCTCAGTTCCTCAGTTCCTCAGTTCCTCAGTTCCTCAGTTCCTCAATTCCTCAGTTCCTCAATTCATCCCTTGTTCGGCCGAGCTGTTGCCAGGCCAACGCCGAATGTCGTGATCGCCATGCCGACAATCTGCAGCGCGTTGAGCTGCTCGTCGAACAAGGCCCAGGCGATGATGGCCGTCACCGCCGGTACCAGGTAGAACAGCGAGGCCACTTTCGACATCTCGCCGTCGCGGATCATCACCATCAGCAGGAAGATGGCGCCGAGCGACAGCACCAGCACCAGCCAGGCCATGGCGAAGATCAATTCGCCGTTGATGACGACAGTGTGCGTCTCGAAGGCCAGCGCGGCCAGTATCATCAGCGACGCACCACCGACATATTGCCACATGGTCGCCGCGACGAGGTCGCCGCCGGAGGCAAAGCGCTTCTGCCAGATGGTGCCGGCGCTCATGCCGAGCACCGAGACCAGCGAGGCGGTCAGTGTCGCCGCCGTTACGCCGCCGCCGAGCGCGCCGAGCTTCGGCCACAGCACGATGACGATGCCGATGAGGCCGATGCCAAGGCCAAGCCAGTGGCGCGGCAGAATCGCCTCGCCGAGAAACTTGCCGGCGAGCACCGCCGTGATCAGCGGCTGCAGGCCGACGATCAGGGCCGAAAAGCCGGCCGGCATGCCCCTGTGGATGGCCCAGAAGACGGCGCCGAGATAGACGCCGTGCATCAGGATGCCGGCGCCGGTGGCATGCAGCGCTTCCTCGCGGGTGGCTCTCTTGGAGCCCAGCACAAGCATCAAAACAGCCAGCAGAATGGCGGCGATGACGAAACGCGCGGCAAGGAAGGTGAACGGCTCCGCCCACGGCATGGCGTAGCGCGCGCCGATGAAGCCGGTGGCCCACAGGACAACGAAGGTGGCGGGAATGAACCGCTTTATGCTGTGCATGTTCCGGAGACCGCCGTGCTGGGGAGAGTTGACCGTGACGCTGCTCTACTGCGCTTCAATCCGACGCGCAAAGCGAAACCATTGATCCATGCATCATCGGAATTCAACGGCCGGGACGTTTGGCAGGTGGTTTCTCTGATCTCGCCCGGCTTAAAGCCCGACCATCCGCCTGACGTCATCAGGCGATGCGCCGGCGTTGCGTAAGGCGGCAAGGCCGGTGTCGCCGAGGCTCTTGGACAGCTTTCGTCCATCGGGCCCGAGGATGAGACGATGATGGAAATAGGCAGGCTGCGGCAGCCCGAGGAGTTGCTGCAGCAGGCGCTGCACGCCGGTGGCGGAAAACAGATCCTGCCCGCGCACGACGTGGCTGATGCCTTGCAGCGCATCGTCCATGACGACGGCGAGGTGGTAGCTGGTCGGGATGTCGCGGCGCGCCACGATCACGTCGCCCCACTCCCGCGGGCGGGCTTCGACAGAGCGCGTCGCAAGCAGTGTCTCGTCGGAATACTCGGTCCATGACAGGGCCTTGCCGACACGCGCCATGGCGGCGCGGACATCCAGTCGCCAGGCGAAGGGCGTATTCTCGGCGATCCGCCGCTTGCGTTCCTTCATCGGCAGCGCCTTGTCGGCGGCGGGATAGAGCGGTACGCCGTCGGGATCGCGCGGCCAGTCGCGTCCGTGCTTTTCGCTGTCGGTGATAAAGGCGCGGATCTCGCCACGGCTCATGAAGGCGGGATAGACGAGTTCTTCCGCGATCAGCCGGTCAAGCATCGCTTTGTACTCGGCGAAATGCTCGGACTGGCGGCGCACCGGCTCTTCCCAGCCAAGCCCCAGCCATTTCAGGTCGGCAAGCACGCCGGCCTCGAATTGCGGCGTGCAGCGCACCGTGTCGATATCCTCGATGCGCAGCAGCAGCCGGCCGGCCGCGGCATTCGCCAGCTTCTGGTTGAGCAGCGCCGAGTAGGCGTGGCCGAGATGCAGGTCGCCATTGGGGCTGGGCGCGAAGCGGAATGTCAGGAGTGTCATCTCTTGGGCGGCAATCGGGTTGTGCGGCGGTTCTGCCAATTGCTACCGTGCAGCCGCTCAAGGAACAAGAAAGCATGCAGCGTATCGTGACATCGGACGACATTGCCCGGGGGCTCGATGCGCTTTGCGTGATCGACCCGCGCCTGGAAAAGGTACGCGGCATGGCCGGCGAGGTGCCGCTGCGGCTTTCCGAACCGGGGTTTCGAAGCCTGGCTTCGATTGTCGTCTCTCAGCAAGTGTCGCGCGCCAGCGCCGATGCGATCTTCGGCCGGCTGGTCAAACTCGTCGATCCGCTGACGCCGCGGGCTATCCTTGCCGCCGGCGAAGACATGTTTCGCGAGGCCGGCCTGTCGCGGCCGAAGCAGCGTGGCCTGATCGCTGTTGCCCAGGCGGTGGTCGACGGCCTCGACCTGCATCACCTCTGTTCGCTCGATGCCCAGGAGGCGATTACGACGATGACGGCGGTGTCCGGCATCGGTCCATGGACGGCGGAAGTGTACCTGCTGTTTGCCGCTGGGCACCCCGACATCTTCCCAGCGCGCGACGTCGCCTTGCAGAGCGCGGTCGGCCACGCGCTCGGCATCGACCCGCGTCCGCCGGAGAAAACACTGATCCAACTCGCCGAATCATGGAGCCCCTGGCGAGGTGTCGCGTCGCGGCTTTTCTGGTCCTATTATCGCGAAACCAGAGGGCGAGACGCCGCACCGCCGGCCTGAAACCGCAAAAAAGCCTGAAAATCATGTCTTTTTGCCGCTTCGACGACGCGACAATCCGCTTCACATCCCTGTCATGTCGGGCTTACAGTATCCTCGCCGTTCGGTTCTAGAACCAAGGAGGTAAACACGTGACGGTTGCCGTATCTCCGGATGGGCTTCCAGCACTAGTGCTGAATGCGGATTACCGCCCGCTCAGCTATTACCCCTTGTCGCTCTGGTCCTGGCAGGACGCGATCAAGGCGGTGTTCCTCGATCGGGTGAACATCGTCGCCGAATACGAGCACGCCGTCTCCTCGCCGACCTTCTCGATGAAGCTGCCGAGCGTGGTCAGCCTCAAGGCCTATGTGAAGCCGTCGAGGCATCCGGCCTTCACCCGCTTCAACGTCTTCCTGCGTGACCGCTTCCAGTGCCAGTATTGCGGCACGCCGGAGGACCTGACCTTCGATCACGTTATCCCCCGCCATCGCGGCGGTGCCACGACGTGGGAGAATGTCGTTGCCGCCTGCTCGCCCTGCAATCTGAGGAAGGGCGGCATGATGCCGGCGCACGCCAAGATGTGGCCGCTGCAGAAGCCCTTCCAGCCGACAGTGCATGATCTGCACAATAACGGCCGCCTGTTCCCGCCCAACCATCTGCATGAGAGCTGGATGGATTACCTCTACTGGGATGTCGAGCTGGAGCCGTAGAGTTCGGCACATCAGCTATGGCAAGGCAACTGCCGAAGTTGGTGCTGCCCCTCATCCGGCTGCCGCCACCTTCTCCCCGTATAGTGACGGGAAGAAGGGAAGCTGCGGCACCCTCGGCCTCGCAACGTTGGTGATTGGCGAAATCGGCGATGACAGCGTCTTTCTCCCCGTCGCCATACCGGGAGAAATGCCCGGCAGGGCAAAGGGGCGGCGGCAACACCTCAAGTCCAGCCACAGGCCGGGCGGCGCGAGTTTCTGTCTCGCGCTGGCTCAGTCGCGCGCGAAAGCGCCGCGGAAGGCGACGGCGGCGAGGATCAGGCTGGCGATGGCGTTCCAGCCGGCCAGCGACAGGCCAAGGATGCGCAGTGCGGCCTTGTCGCAGGATGGCGGCACGAATTTGTCGAGCGCGTCGAGCACGCCCTTGCCGCCGGTGTCGACCGGTCCAGCACCCGCGGTGCAATCGGTCGGGCCGGCCCACCACTGCCATTCGACGCCGGAGTGATAGACGCCGAGATAGAGGCCGTAGAGCATCAGCAGGCCGCCGACAGCCAGCAGGCCACGCGTCAGCCAAGCCGGTGCGTGCAGCATCGACGCAATCGCCGCCAGCACCATCAGCGGCACGCCGATATAGTAGGGTGTGCGCTGCTCCAGGCAGAGGTGGCAAGGGATGTAGCCGCCGAGATACTGGAAGCCGAGCGCCGAGCCGACGGTGGCGGCCATGGCGACGGCGAGGAACAGGGCCGTGCGCGTCCGCTGGCGTGCGGGATCGGCATTCATCGTCGCGGTCATTTCAATCGGCTCCGTCCGGCTCGCGATGGCTGTCTTCAGAGGGCGTATTTGACTGTTATATAGAGCAAAATCAGGGCAGCCGCCGCGCCACCGGCGATCAGGCCGAGACGCTTTTCGATGAACTCGCGGATCGGCTCGCCATAGCGGCGCAAAAGCCAGGCGAGCAGCAGGAAGCGGCCGCCGCGCGCCACGATCGCCAGCACGATGAACAGCAGCAAATTGACGCCGATGACGCCGGACAGGATCGTCACCACCTTGATCGGCGGCAAATGGGCCGCGCCCGAAGTGACCAGCATCAGGATGATGAAGCCGACACCCGCGCCCGCGCGCAGCGTCTCGAACTCGTCGTACTTGCCGTAGAATTCGAGGATCGGCCGCGCCACCGCGTCATAGGCGTAATGGCCGATAAACCAGCCGGCGATGCCGCCCAGCACCGAGGCGACGGTGGCGATCAGCGCATAGCGGTAGGCGCGATCCGGCCGCGACAGCGCCATCGGCAGATAGAGCACGTCGGCCGGCACCAGAAACACCGAGCTTTCGACGAAGGCGATGAAGGCCAGCCACCATTCGGCGGATTTGCGGGCCGCCAGCGACAAGGTCCAGTCGTAAAGTCCGCGAAGCATCGCCACTCCTAGCATGTCGCCCCAAAGGTGCGCGGCGATCTTTCCGAACATGCCGCGCTTTGACGCGCCGCCTGTCTAGAAAGATTTTCCGCACTGCACAATGGCAGCGCCGTCACGAAATCGAAAGACGCAGTTTGGTCGCATCCGGCATGCCGGAGAACTCATGCCGGAGAATTGGCCAGTTGACGAACAGGCCCCCAACCGTATAGTCCCGCGCCATCCAGGCCGCCCGGCCTGAGCCCCTATGGCGGAATTGGTAGACGCGCTCGACTCAAAATCGAGTTCCGCAAGGAGTGCTGGTTCGATCCCGGCTAGGGGCACCAAACTTTTCTCCCGGCAGCCAATCCGTGTTTTGGGACAGGCTCCTACCGCCGCCCCAGCAGGCTCTTCATGCGGTTGCGCAGCAGGCGGGCCATGTTGCGGGTTTCGCGGTAGAGGTGCAGTTGCGAGGCGGCCTGGCGGGTCAGGCGGTCGGCGTCCGGCGTCAGGCCGATCACCAGCGTGCCCATCGGCTTGCGCTCGGCCCACAGCCGGCTCATCACCGGGTGGTCGGGCACGGCGCAGGAATCGGTCATCATGATGTTGGGATCGTCGAGATGCTGCCTGGTCACCTCGATCATCAGCAGCGTGCCCGGCGAATAGCTGGCCAGCGTCTCGTCATAGGCCGTCTTCCAGGTGTAGGCGACGCCGGTTTCGACGAAGACGATCAGGCAGGCGATGGTGCGGCCGTCGAGCGTCAGCGAATGGATGCGGCACATGTCCTGCTCGGCCAGCCGGTGCACGGCCTCGCGGGCGAAGGCGGCGCGGTAGCGGTCGATTGCCATGGCGGTGCGTTCGCGACCTTTCCAGCCGGCCGCTTCCAGGGTCAGGAAGCTCTCGATGGCGTGGCGGATGTCCTCGAGCCCGCGCGCCACGACATGCTCCAGTCTGCCGAGGTCGCCAAGGCGGCGCTTCAGGCGGCGGAACTCGCGATTATGGTGCGGGCGCAGCGAGGCCTTCAGATAGTCGTCGCCATCGAGTTCGCTCTCGAGCGCCGGGCGCTGGGTCTGGCCTGTGGTGACCAGCATCAGGCCGCGCGTCTCGGCAACGGTGGCAAGCAGGCTCGCCACCGGGCCATCGAGCCGGATATCGGGCAGGACGAACACTTTCGGCAGCTTGAGGTGAGGGCGCGACAGCATCGAGAAGAAGTCCTCGACGACGCCGACCGGGTCGTCGCGGTCGACCAGCGGCGTGCCGAGCGGCCCGAACGGGCTCGACCATGTGCGCATGACCGGCACGCCGAGCGGCATGGCCGGCCGTTCCACCGAGAACGGCACCAGAAGGCGCAGCCGGTTGCGGTATTCGTCGCCGTCGCGGATGACCGCCAGCCGCACCTCGCGATCCTCCAGCCGGGGCATGGCCGGCGCCAGGAAGCGCGGGTTGAAGAAGACGTTGGGCTCGATCGCGCGGGCGCAGAGGTAATCCAGCTCCTCGACCAGGTCGAAGCCGGCCGATGCCGGGTAGATGGCGAGTTTGCGCTCGGGCCGGTTGTTGGCGAAGATCTCGATATGAGCGGGGTCGGGGTCGCGGGCCAGCCCGGCAAGGCCGGACACCATGGCGCCGGCGGTGCCGCCGCTGGTTTCCTCAAGCAACGGGATGGCGGCCATCACGCGGCTCCTTTCGCGGGCACGAAGATGAGCATGACGATGCCGAGCTTGCGCCACACCGTGAAGGACAGCGCGCCGGCTTCGAAGATCATGGCAAAGGCGGTGGCCATTGCCGCGCCCCATAGGCCGAACATCGGGATCAGCACCACGTTGAGGGCGATGTTGAAGGCCAGCGTCATGGCATAGACGGCGGCGCAGATGTTCTGGTTGCCGCTCATCGTCAGCAGGCTTTCGCAGGGGCCGACGGCGGCGCGGGCCACGACGCCGAAGACGAGCAGGAACAGCAAGGGATAGCCGCTGCTGAATTCAGGGCCGAACAGCACCAGCATCGGTTCGCCGAGCGCCAGCACCAGCAGCGCCATCAACAGCGATGGCCAGAACGTCCACGACACCGTCTCGCGGGCAAAGGCGGCGAGCCTTTGCGGGTCGCCATGGGTGAACTGCGCATAGCGCTGGGCAACGCCGGCCTTGACGGCGAAATAGACGAAATGCACCAACGCCAGCGTCTTCACCGTGGCGAAATAGACGGCGACGTCGTTGGGATCCATATAGGCGCCGACCATCAGCACGTCGGCATTGGTGAGCAGGAAGAAGAAGCTTTCGACCAGGAAAATCGGCAGCGAGACGACGAACCACTGCGCGAAATGCACCTTCATCGGCCCGGCCGGGATCTGCCGTTCCATGCGCTGGGTGACACCGATCAGCTGACCAAGCGTGGTGGCGTAGGTGGCGGCGATCGAGGCGAAGATCGCCGTCCTGGCGTCGGGGGCGTAGCCCGCCGCCAGCATCAGCGCCATGAACAGCAGGATCAGGATGGGTCGCACCAGATAGGTCGGCGACAGGGCAAACAGCGCCCAGCTGTTGGCGCGTGCCAGTCCCGACAGAAGGTCCGACATGGCGATCATCGGCAGGCAGATGACGCCGAGGATGAACGGGATCACATAGTAGCTTTCGATCCAGGGTGCCGCCAGCCAGACGCCGAGCGCGCCGAGCCCGGCGATGAGCGTGGAGGCGATCAGCACGAACAGGCGGCTGGCCAGCACGATGCCGCGCAGCTCGTCCATCAGGCCGCGCTCGCGGTATTCGGGAATGAAGCGGATGACCGAGGTGTGGAAGCCGAGGCAGGCGAGGTTGCCGACGATGACCATCGTCACCCAGACGAGGACGAAGATGCCGTATTCGAACGAGCCCATCCAGCGCGCCATCAGCACCTGGCTGATGAAGGCGATGACGGCGCTGACGATGCGGATGGAGAAGGCGATGACCGACATGCGGCCGGCCTCGCCGCGCTCGTCGGCGGTGAACAGCACGGCATCGATGCGGCCAAGCAGCGGCCCCATGCGCAGCGCCCAACGCTGCGGCAAGAACCGCCCGGCAGTCGTGGCCGCGGAAAAGCGCACCCCGATTTCTCTCCGTTTTCCGCTTCTTTTTCGAGGTTGGGTGTAGCGAAAACACATTAAGAAACGGTTGGGTGAGCTTCTCCTTCGCCCCGTCCCTATACGGGGGTGAGGCGTGGTCCGCGCAGCGGACGAAAAGCCAATTGCTTGGCTTTTCGAACGGCGAACGCCCGGAGCGATAGCGAAGGGCTAGGTGCCGGCAGGCGGTGCGGCTTTCGGCGGAAGGGCGTCACCTATTCGCAGCTCGTTGAAAAGCTGAATGCGATGGGCGTTGACGAGAAAGAGGTAAACGTGCGCAATAAGCTCTCTAGGGGCAAATTCACGGCGGCGTTTTTACTTCAATGTCTCAGCGCGATAGGATCGCAGACACTGCACTTGGCCTAGCCATAGGCCTCGGGATTGCCCTTTTAGTTCTTGTCTGGGCGGTTCCGGGGTTTCGTGATCCAGCCGATAGCAAAAACGGACAGCAGCACAACGAGCAGAAAGCCGACGGGGACGAAAAGCCAGTCCAGCCGCCCAGCTTCTGGAAAACCTACACTACGCCGTCTGATACGTACGCACAGTGGATCGCAGCGTTCTCCGCTCTCTTCAGCGTATGCGTTAGCACTTGGGCTGTGTGGCTGGTCAGAAACACGCTGGTTGTCAATCAACGAGCGACCGCCGCCGCCGAAGATGCCGTTGCCACCACTCGCGAAATGGGCGAACTGGAGACCCGTGCGTATCTTGCCGTCACCGGCGGAACGGCTGTTTATTACGGCAGCAGCGATCCCCAGGTTTTCATAAGGGTGCGAAATGCCGGGAACTCGCCGGCCTTCGACGTCACTGCCCATTTCCAAAATTGCAAAGATCATACAGCCGGATAGCGAGGGCGACTATTTGCTTAGCGCTTTTGGGAAAACTGACGAACGAGGCCTCGGATTCAATTTGGACGGACTTCTGGAATATCAAACCGTTTTCGATATGAAAACGGGAAACACTGATATGGAATCGACGTTCCTGTTCTTGTTCGGGCCGAGCAGGGCAAAGATCGCAAAAGCAATCCAAGACGGCAAGCGATTGCGGCTTCCTATGCAACTCATGCCGCAGTTCAGTTCCGGCTGGATTGTTGATTACCGCCGCGCAATGCGGTCCGCCCGCGAGAAAGAGCGCCGCGAAAAGCAGGCAGCCAAGCGGACCTAGCCGCGACAAGGCAAAAGAAGCTCGGGCAGGGGGGCGGTCTATGCGGCTAGCGATCCCCGCGCCACCTCTGGTCCGTTTGCTACATTAGACCGGAGATTTGCGCTGCGGCCATCGCCCGTTCGCAACAGCCTATCCACACCGAATGAGGAAAGCCGCGCAGTTGAGGTTCGAGTTCGAGGCTGAGATGGTGCGGCTGAAAGCAGCGTAGGCGCGGCGGGACAGCACCCCCCTCTGGCCTGCCGGCCATCTCCCCCTCAGGTGGGGAGATTGGCTTGGCTAGTCGCAAACGCTTGCGCCGCCCCTCATCCGCCCTTCGGGCACCTTCTCCCCGTATAGTGACGGGGAGAAGGGAAAGAGGCGCCGCGCTTACGCGAACGCGCCGTGGCAATGCTTGTATTTCTTCCCCGACCCACACGGGCAGGCTTCGTTGCGGCCGACCTTGCCCCAGGTGGCAGGATTGTTGGGGTCGCGGTCTTCGGGGGCGACGATGGCGGTTGTCTCCGGGCGGACCAGCAGGGCGGTCTCGCCGCCTTCGAAGTCGTTCTCGCCGGTGGTGCCGTCGATGTGGGTGCCGAACATGTCGGGGGCTTCCGGAGGCGGTGCTTCGGCGGCCTGGCGGACCAGTTCGACGCGCATCAGCTGCGCGGTGACGGCCTGGCGCAGATTGCCCAGCATCGCCTGGAACAGCTCGAACGCCTCGCTCTTGTACTCCTGCAGCGGATCGCGCTGGGCATAGCCGCGGAAGCCGACGACCGAACGCAGATGGTCGAGATTGACGATGTGCTCGCGCCACAGATGGTCGAGCGTCTGCAGCACCACCGAACGTTCGACATAGCTCATCACCTCCGGGCCGAAGCGCTCGGCGCGCTCCCTGGCGGCGGCGTCGGCGGCCTGCGTGATGCGCTCGCGGATGTCGTCCTCGGCGATGCCCTCTTCCTTGGCCCACTCGTCGATCGGCAGGTCGAGATTGAGGAACTCGGCGACCTCGGCCTTCAAGCCGGCGACATCCCACTGCTCGGCATAGGCGTTTTCGGGAATGGCCTTGGCGACGATCTCGTCGATGACGCCCTCGCGCATCTCGCCGATGGTTTCAGAGAGGCCTTCGCCATCCATCAGCTCGATGCGCTGCTCGAACACCACCTTGCGCTGGTCGTTGGAGACGTCGTCGTATTTCAAAAGGTTCTTGCGGATGTCGAAGTTGCGCGCCTCGACCTTCTTCTGCGCCTTTTCCAGCGCCTTGTTGATCCAGGGATGGATGATCGCCTCGTCTTCCTTGAGGCCGAGCTTCTGCAGCATGCCGTCCATACGCTCGGAGCCGAAGATGCGCATCAGGTCATCCTGCAGCGACAGGAAGAATTTCGAGCGGCCGGGGTCGCCCTGACGACCGGAGCGGCCGCGCAGCTGGTTGTCGATGCGGCGCGATTCGTGGCGCTCGGTGGCCAGCACATAGAGGCCGCCGGCGGCGAGCGCCTTTTCCTTCAGGCGCTCGACGTCGTCACGGATGGCCTTTTCCATGGCCTCGCGCTCGGGGCCTTCCGGCATGTCGCCCAGCTCGTCGGCGATGCGCATGTCGGCGTTACCGCCGAGCTGGATGTCGGTGCCGCGACCGGCCATGTTGGTGGCGATGGTGATGGCGCCGGGCTTGCCGGCCTGGGCGACGATCGCCGCCTCGCGCTCGTGGTGGCGGGCGTTCAGCACCTCGAAGTCCTTGAAGCCTTCCTTGCGCAGGCGTTCGGCCAGCTGCTCGGATTTTTCAATGGAGGTGGTGCCGACCAGCGTCGGCTGACCCTTGGCGCTGGCTTCGCGGATCTCCCTGACGATCGCCTTGTATTTCTCCTCGACCGTCCGGTAGACCTCGTCGTCCTCGTCAATGCGGATGACCGGCAAATTGGTCGGGATCTCGGTGACGTCGAGATTGTAGATGTTGCCGAATTCCTCGGCCTCGGTCAGCGCCGTGCCGGTCATGCCGGAAAGCTTCTTGTAGAGGCGGAAGTAGTTCTGGAAGGTGACGGAGGCGAGCGTCTGGTTCTCCGGCTGGATCGCCACATGCTCCTTGGCTTCGAGCGCCTGGTGCAGGCCTTCCGAATAGCGGCGGCCCGGCATCATGCGGCCGGTGAACTCGTCGATGATGACGATTTCGCCGTTGCGGACGATGTAGTCCTTGTCCTTCTGGAACAGCCGGTGCGCCTTCAGCGCGTTGTTGACATGGTGGACGATGGCGACGTTCTCGACGTCGTAGAGCGACTCGCCCTTGAGCAGGTCGGCGTCGCGCAAAAGGTTTTCGAGCTTCTCGGTGCCTTCCTCGGTGAAGATCGAGGTCTTCTGCTTCTCGTCGATCTCATAATCCTGCGGCTGCAGCTGGATGATGAAGGTGTCGATGGTGTTATACATTTCCGAACGGTCCTCGAGCGGACCGGAAATGATCAGCGGCGTGCGCGCCTCGTCGACCAGGATGGAGTCGACCTCGTCGACGATCGCGTAATTGTGACCGCGCTGCACCATCTGGGCGCGCTCGTATTTCATGTTGTCGCGCAGATAGTCGAAGCCGAGCTCGTTGTTGGTCGCGTAAGTGACGTCGGACGCGTAAGCGGCGCTGCGCTCCTCGTCGGACAGGCCGTGCACGATGACGCCGACCGAGAGGCCGAGGAACTTGTAGACGCGGCCCATCCATTCGGAGTCGCGGGTGGCGAGATAGTCGTTGACGGTGACGACGTGGACGCCCTTGCCGGCGAGCGCGTTGAGGTAGACCGGCAGCGTCGCCACCAGGGTCTTGCCCTCGCCGGTGCGCATCTCGGCAATGCCGCCATTGTGCAGCACCATGCCGCCGATCAGCTGGACATCGAAGGGACGCATGCCGAGCACGCGGCGCGCCGCCTCGCGGGCGGTGGCAAAGGCTGGCACCAGAAGGTCGTCGAGCGTGGCGCCGTTGGCGATGTCCTGGCGGAATTTCGCGGTGCGGCCGACCAACTCCTCGTCGGAGAGCGCCCGCATCTCGTTTTCCATGGCGTTGATCGCCTCGACACGAGGCCGGGTCGATTTGACCCGACGGTCGTTGGAGGAACCGAAAACCTTACGGGCGAGACCGCCGAGACTGACCATCCAATGGTCCTTTCGATAGAATTCTCAATCTTGAGATAGGCGCCGGCCGGCCCCATCAATTCCACGTGAACGTGGACAAACACAAAAAGCGCCCGGAAAACGGTTCTGGACGCAAAGTCGTTGGACAGATAAGAGGGGGCTCAACTGATGTCAACGCCGCGCTGGCCCTGCCGGGCGCGCCAAATTCCGCCACGATCTGGCTGATCTGGAAGCCACCCCTCCTTACAATCCCCACCGGAGTCACCTTATGTCCTTGTTGTTCCGCCGCGCGTCGCTCGCCAGCCTCGGTCTGGCCTTCGGCCTGTCGGCCCTTTCGCTGTCGCCGCTTATGGCGCAGCAAACCGCTCCCGCTCCGGCGGATGCGGCAGCGCCGGCCGCGGCACCGGTCGATCCGAATACGGTGATCGCCACGGTCAACGGCCAGCCCCTGACCGAGGCCGACCTGGTGCTTGCCGAAGGTGAATTGTCGCAGCAGTTCTCGCAGCTGCCGCCCGAGCAGCGCCGCGCCGCCGCCCTTTCGGCCGCCATCGAAATCCGCGTCATGGCCGCCCAGGCCGTCGCGTCAGGGCTCGACAAGGATCCCGACTTCCAGCGCCGCATGGCCTTCCTGCAGCAGCGCGCGCTGCATGGCGAGATGGTCGAGAAGGGCGTTGTCGACAAGGTCACCGACGCCGAGGTTCGCGCCCGCTACGACCAGGAGATCGCCAACACGCCGCCCACCAACGAGGTGCACGCCCGTCACATCCTCGTGAAGACGAAGGAAGAGGCCGAGGCCATCATCAAGCAGCTCGACGGCGGCGCCGATTTCCAGAAGCTCGCCAACGAGCACACCAGCGATCCCTCGGGCAAGACCAGCGGCGGCGATCTCGGCTGGTTCGGACCCGGCCAGATGGTGCCGGAGTTCGACAAGGCAGCCTTCGCGCTCGAGGTCGGCAAATACACCGAGCAGCCGGTGCAGTCGCAGTTCGGCTGGCATGTCATCAAGCTCGAGGACAAGCGCACCAAGCAGCCGCCGGCCTTCGACGACGTCAAGGACCAGGCCAAGCAGGCGGTCATCCGCGACAAGTATTTCGCGCTGGTCAAGTCGCTGCGTGCCGGCGCCAAGGTCGAGATCCCCGACGCGAAACTGAAGAAGGCGGTCGATACGCTGGAAAGCGCCAAGTAAGCCTGAAAGAATTCTTTGCAAAGGGGCGCGGCAGCCAAGGGTTGCCGCGCCCCTTTTTCGTTGGCCAGCATCGGTCGCCTTTTACCTTCCGGGCGCCGCTATGCCTCGCATCACGTAACCGACTGCCTTGCGTATCGTCGCTTCGTCCTCGTCGAGCCGGTTGGTCAACAGATGCCTCCAGGCGAAGGAGGCGATCAGGTCGGCAACAACAGCCGAATCGATGTCGGCCGGGATTTCGCCTCTTGCCTTTGCGCGTTCGATGATCTGGCCGGTATGGGACCGTCGGCCCAGCGCATAGTCGGCAAGGGCCGCCGCCGCCGTATCATCCGACTGTGCCTCGGCGATCAGCGACCTGAACACGCTGCCCGACGACGTCTCGCGCCAGTGCGAGAACAGGTTCTTCAGGAAGCCGACGAGATCCTCCTCCAGTCGCCCGGTATCGGGAACGTCGACGCGTTTCTGGCGCTGGTAGACTTCGAGCAGCAATGCCGCCTTGCTCGGCCACCAGCGATAGATGGTGGGTTTGCCGGCACGCGCCCGCCGCGCCACCGCCTCGATCGAGAAACCGGCATAGCCGGCCTCGACCAGCACGGCCTCGGCGGCTTCGAGAATGGCATCGGCGCTGTCGGGGTTGCGCCGCGCACCGATCGATCTGCGCGCCGGATCGGCGTCCTCGGTCATTTCTGTCATCCTCGCCAACAAGTTTGCTGGCAGTATAGGTGAGGTCCCGGTGAAACGAAACGGACCGTTTTCAAGCTTCTGGAGGGCGGTGATGGTCGCGCCGGGCAACGAGTCCGCGATAACCAATTCCTTTGGAGCCTTTATCAGCGTGTTGGTTAGCGAAGCCCCCAACGCAAAAACCCGCCTGTGCGGCGGGTCACTGGCGCAATCAGCACCATGGTCGAACATGTAGCATAGCTGCCCTCACGGGTCAAGGAAGAAATTCCTATCGGCATGAATGGGGAGAACTCGCCGATACTGCGTTCGAGTTCACGCTTGCCGAGGTCATTGCCCTCGATCACCTCATAACGCCATAGCTCGCGGCGACGCCAACAGATTTGAAATGCAAGCTTAATCCCGAGTTGGCCCGTCCTGCAAAGCGAAGACAACGCCCTTGCGCCCGCGCGGCGTATCGGGCAAACCGGCCTTCCCTTGCGATTTTTGCCGCCCGAGGTCTGCATGTCCACGACGATTTCGCCGCTTGCGCCGAAGAAGTACCCCAAAATGCCGGCCATCGAGGGGGTGCGCATCGCCACCGCCGAGGCGGGGATAAAGTACAAGAACCGCACCGATCTGCTGACCATGGTCTTCGATGAAGGCACTGCCGTCGCTGGCGTGTTCACGAAATCGAAATGCCCCTCGGCGCCGGTCGATTTCTGCCGGCAGAATCTCGGCGCCGGCAAGGCGCGGGTGCTGGTCGTCAATTCCGGCAACGCCAACGCCTTCACCGGCAAGAAGGGCCGCGAGTCGACCGCACTGACGGGCGAGGCGGCGGCGAAGGCGGCGGGCTGCAAGGCAAGCGAGGTTTTCCTGGCGTCGACCGGCGTCATCGGCGAGCCGCTCGACACCAGCAAGTTCAGCCATCTGCTGGCCGGTCTGGTCAGCAACGGCAAGCCTGACCTGTGGACCGAAGCGGCAAAGGCGATCATGACCACGGATACCTATCCGAAAGTGGCGACAGCGACTGTCAAGCTGGGCGACACCGACGTTACCATAAACGGCATTTCCAAGGGCGCCGGCATGATCGCGCCCGACATGGCAACGATGCTCTCCTTCGTCGCCACCGACGCGCCGATCGCCGCCCCTGTCCTGCAGGATCTGTTGTCGCGCGGCACGGCCAAGACGTTCAACGCGGTCACCGTCGACAGCGACACCTCGACCAGCGACACGTTGCTGATCTTCGCCACGGGCAAGGCCGCCAAGCGTGGCGCGCCTGAGATAACCGACCCTAAGGATGCCCGCCTTGGCGCGTTCCGCCGGGCGCTCGGCAAGGTGCTGAAATCGCTGGCGCTGCAAGTGGTGCGCGACGGCGAGGGTGCCCGCAAGCAGGTCGAAGTCACCGTCACCGGCGCCAAATCGGCGCGCTCGGCCAAGCGCATCGCGCTGTCGATCGCCAATTCGCCGCTGGTCAAGACGGCGGTCGCCGGCGAGGACGCCAATTGGGGCCGCGTCGTCATGGCTGTCGGCAAGGCCGGCGAGCCCGCCGATCGCGACCGGCTGTCGATCTGGTTCGGCGACAACAGGCTGGCGCATGAAGGCGAGCGTGATCCCTCCTATTCCGAGCAGGCGACGTCGGCCTATATGAAGCGCGACGATATCCGCATCCGCGCCGATATCGGCATCGGCCGCGGCAAGGCGACGGTGTGGACCTGCGATCTCACCAAGGAATATGTCGCCATCAATGGCGATTATCGGAGCTGATGGTTTTGGGCTCCAGGCATCCGGCAAGCATGCTCGCGATCGTGCGCCGCTACGAGGCGGCCGGCTTTCGCGCCTGGCCGGCAGCCGCCGTCCACTATGACGGCACCTGGGTGGTGCGGCTGACCGCCGGCCATCCGGCCAAGCGGCTGAACTCGGTCAATCCGCTCGATCCCGGTGACATCCAGCACATTGCCGACCGTATCGGCCGGGCCAGCCGCCGTTTCGATGCCTATGGCAGGCCGCTGACGTTCCGCATGTCGCCGCTGTCGGGTCCCGATCTCGCCAGCCATCTCGACAAGGAAGGCTGGAGCCGGTTCGACGAGTCGCTGGTGATGCGGCTGCCGCTGGCCGACGCGCAACTCGACGCCGCCATGGACCAGATTCCGCTGAAGGACATCAGCCGCTTTATCGGCGCCTCGCTCAAGGTCAGCGGTTCGGATGTTTCGCTGCGGCCTGGGCTGTCGGAGATCATCGGTGCCATCCAGCCCGAGGCCGGACTGTTCGCGCTCGAAGATGGAACCGAGCCGCTGGCAACGCTTATCTGCGTGCATGACGGCGATCTGGCCGGCCTGTTCGAGATCGCCACCGACAAGTCGGCGCGCAACAAGGGCCACGGCCGCAACCTGATCCTGTCGGCGCTGAAATGGGCGCGGTTGCGTGGCGCGCGGGAAGCCTGGCTGCAGGTCGAGGCCGGCAATGTGCCGGCGCTGGCGCTCTACCATTCGCTCGGCTTCGACGAAGTCTATCGCTACCACTACCGCCGGCCGCCCGGGCATGAGTGAAGTTGGGCATGATTGATGTGACGATCGCCGGCAAGCGCCTGCTTCTGGTCGCCGCCTGCGCGCTGGTCGATGCCGACGGCCGGGTGCTGCTGGCGCAGCGGCCCGAGGGCAAGCAGCTTGCAGGGCTGTGGGAATTTCCCGGTGGCAAGGTCGAGCCCGGCGAGACGCCCGAACAATGCATCATTCGCGAGCTGAGCGAGGAAATCGGCGTCGAAACCGACATTCCGTGCCTGGCGCCGCTCACCTTCGCCAGCCACTCCTATGAGGACTTCCATCTGCTGATGCCGCTGTTCATCTGCCGGCGCTTTCGCGGCATCGCCCACCCGAGGGAAGGGCAGGCGCTGAAATGGGTGCGGCCAAAGCAGATGCGCGACTACCCGATGCCGCCGGCCGATGCGCCGCTGATCCCGTTCCTCATCGATCTTCTCTGAGGGCGCTCCCGTCCGATTGCCGATCGAGGCGTCGTATCAGCCAGCGTTAATGGAAGATTTATCTCATCGTGAAAAATTGATGCATGGCCGTTCGCGGCCGCGCCGCCGATACGCTGGGGAGCGATAGCATGAGCCTAGACAGGGATTGGGACCCGATCCGGCCCGAACGCGGCTTTCGCGCCGCCGACGCGGGCATGGGGATATTGCGCGTAACGCTGCTGTTCGGTTCGGCCGCTGTGGCGCTGGCGCTGATCGCAACCTCTTTCCTCGACAACCAGACACGCCCGCTGTCTGCTCGCGACGGTCTTGCCGGGCTCGACATGACGGCCACCGGCTCGGTGAGCCATCGCGAAACCTATACGCTGCGCCGCAGTGTGCTGCAGCCGCAGCCCGGTTCGGTCTGCATCATCAGGTCCAATGGCAGAAGCAGCGGCGACTGCTGACATGGTTAAGAGTTTTCGCAAAGGCGGCGGTTTCACCGCCTGTTAAGCCTTTGCCGTTAACCTTTCTTAACAGGTCGGCGGTAAGGTCCGGGCGAGAGGGGTTCAGGCCATGAAAGCAGTGCTGCTGCGTTTTCTGAAAGACGAGACGGGCGCCACGGCCGTCGAATATGGCGTGATCATCGCCGTGCTGTCATTGGCCATAGTCGGCGGTATCGGTCAGGTCCGCGACGGGATCATCTGGCTGTTCAGCGACAACAGCAGCAGGCTTGCGAACGCTTTCACACCTTGATCCGGACTAATTCAAAGAGATAGAGCATGATGTCGTCCGAAAACCGCTTCACACTTTTCGGCATCATGCTCTAGCGCCCGCGGGCAGGATCATTGCCCGTCTGGCGCCTCCAGGATTGCCTTCAGCGAAACCTTGGCCGAACCCGGCTTCAACGGTTTTTGCTGCGATGCATCGGGCGCCCAGCCGGACATCCAGACAATCGAGAAACTTGCCCTCACGCGGCCATCGGGGTCGGAAAACCGCTCTGCGTAGATCTCCGCCGCGCGGGCAAACAGCGCGCGCGAGCCCGGCCTCCGGCTGCGATCGGTGAGCGCACTGGTCTCGCCCATGGCCCGCAGGTCCGCCATCAGGTTAAACAGGCTGTCATAGCGCACCGTCACCGTCTCGACATCGGCGACCGGCAGAGCGAGACCGGCGCGCTGCAGAAGCGCACCGGCCTCGCGCACGTCGGTGAACGGGATGACACGCGGGCTGGCGCCGCCATAAAGCTCGGTCTCCGCCGCAAGCAGGCTTTCGCGCAACTCGAAAAGCGTGCCGGAGCCGGCAAAGGCGCCGAGGAAAAGCCCGTCCGGCCGCAACGCGCGGCGGATCTGGATCAGCATGCCGGGAACGTCGTTCATCGCCTGCAGCGACAGAAGCGAGACCGCCAGATCGAGGCTCTCCGGCTCGAACGGCACGGTTTCGAGCGGTGCGATCAAGCCGGCGCCGCCGTTCAGGAAAGCCGTGTCCGTCTCGACGCGGACAATGTCGGCGACCTTGCCGCTCTCGGCGAGCATTTCGGCTGCCGTCGGCGTCTGGCAAAACAGCACAGCCGCCTTGCCGAACCGGCGCTCGACGGCACCCAGCCGGTCGGCAAGATCCTCGGCGGTGCGGCGCATGAGGAAGTCCGCGCCGTCGGCCGGCTGGGCAAGCGCGCGCCGCTTGTGCGCCAGCCACAGAGAGGTATCCATTATCGGTTGCAACGGGCGGATCCTTGTTTGTCCATGCTCTAAGATAGTGGATATAGTGACGCGCAGGACCAACCACGTGGCCGATCCGATGCCCAAGATCAAGTCCGTCGAGATACGCAGTCTCGCCCGATCGGCTCTCGGCTGGCCGGCTCGCATCCTGTTTCCGCCGGTCTGCGCCGGTTGCCGGCGGCATGTCTCGCAGCCCGGCGTGCTGTGCGGCGCCTGCTGGCCGAAGCTCAGGCTGCTGGAACGACCATGGTGCCCGGTGATGGGCACCCCGTTCACCCACCATATGGGCGAAGGCTTTCTATCCGCCGAGGCCATTGCCGATCCGCCGCCTTTCGAGCGGGCGCGGGCGGCGGTCGCTTATTCCGGCGTCGCCCGCCAGATGGTGCAGGGGCTGAAATACCAGGATCGCACCGATCTCGCGCCATGGATGGCGCGCTGGATGGTGCGCGCCGGTGCCGATCTCATCGCGCAGGCGGATGTGGTGGTGCCGGTGCCTCTGCACTGGCGGCGCTTTTTCAGGCGACGGTTCAATCAGTCGGCGGAACTGGCAAGGGCGGTCTCGGCGCTCAGCGAATTGCCCTTCGCGCCCTCGGCGGTGCGGCGCGTAAAACTCACCCGCCAGCAGGTCGGGCTGGAGCGGGCTGAGCGCGAGGAGAATGTGCGGGCCGCCTTTCGCGTGCCCGCCGAGGCGGAAATCGAGATCGCCGGCCGCCGAGTGCTTTTGATCGACGATGTCTACACCACCGGCGCCACCGTGCGTTCCGCCACCAAGGCGCTGAAAAGAGGAGGTGCGGCCGCCGTCGACGTGCTGACCTTCGCGCGCGTGTTGCCGGGGGACTTCCGGGCGGACGAGTCCACGACTATATAAGTCGGCAACGAACAGCGGAATTTCGTCATGACCGATGTCACCATCTATACCCGCATGATGTGCGGCTATTGCACGGCAGCCAAGCGGCTGCTCGAACGCAAAGGCGTCGCCTTCACCGAACACGATGCCTCCTTCTCGCCGGAGCTGCGCCAGGAGATGATCTCCCGCGCCCACGGCCGCTCGACCTTTCCGCAGATTTTCGTCGGCGATACGCATGTCGGCGGTTGCGACGACCTCCACGAGTTGGAAGCCGAAGGCCGGCTGGACAGGTTGCTCGCCAACGGCGCGACGAATTGAGGAAGATGGCGATGGGTGTTTTCAAGGCCGCTGCAATCCAGATGCGTTCAGGCGAAAGCCCCGAGCGCAACGCGGTCGATCTCGAACGGCTGGTGCGTGAAGCGGCCGGGCAGGGTGCGACCTATATCCAGACGCCGGAAATGACCGGCGCGCTGATCCGCGACAGGCAAGCGCGCGCCGCCTCCTTCACGTCCGAGGACAAGGACATCATCGTCGCGACCGCGCGCGGACTGGCCGAGGAGCTCGGCGTCTTCCTGCATATCGGCTCGACCGCCATCCTGCGCGCCGACGGCAAGCTCGCCAACCGGGCGCTGCTGTTCGGCCCGGATGGCGCCACGCTCGCCACCTACGACAAGATCCATATGTTCGACGTCGATCTCGACAATGGCGAGAGCTGGCGCGAATCCGCCGCCTACGAGCCGGGCACCGAGGCCGTCGTCACCGAGATCGACGGCGCGAAACTGGGTTTCGCGGTCTGCTACGATTTGCGCTTTCCGCAATTGTTCCGCGCCGAGGCACTGGCTGGCGCCGACCTGCTTTCCGTGCCTGCCGCCTTCACCCGCCAGACGGGCGAGGCGCACTGGCATGTGCTGCTCAGGGCGCGCGCCATCGAGAACGGCGCCTATGTCGTTGCCGCCGCGCAAGGCGGCCTGCATGAAGACGGCCGCGAGACCTACGGTCATTCGCTGATCGTCGATCCGTGGGGCCGTATCATCGCGGAAGCCGCGCATGACGAGCCGGCGGTGATCGTCGCGGAGATCGACCCGGCGCAGTCGCTTGCCGCGCGCAAGAAGATCCCCAATTTGAAAAATGCGCGGGATTTTGCTGTCAATGCCGGCCTGGGCGAGGCGCCGCGTCTCAGGGGAGCGGCCTCTTGATCCGTTTTGCCCTGATCTGCGAGCATGAGCACGAATTCGAAGGCTGGTTTCGCAGCAACGACGATTTCGACACCCAGAAGAAGCGCGGCTTTGTCGATTGCCCGACCTGCGGCTCGCACAAGGTGCGGAAAGCGCTGATGGCGCCGGCCGTCTCCACGGCGCGCAAGCAGGAAACGATCGCGCTCGCCATGGGCGAGGCGCAGAAGCAGGCTTTGGCGCAGCTGAAGGCGATGGCCGAGAAGGTGCGCGAGAATGCCGACTATGTCGGTGACAAATTCGCCGAGGAAGCCCGAAAAATCCATTTCGGCGAAAGCGACGCGCGCGGCATCTATGGCGAGGCGACGCTGGACGAGGCCAAGAGCCTGGCCGAGGACGGCGTCGAGTTCATGCCGATTCCGGTGTTCCCGGATGATCGAAATTGACCGGCTAGCTCACGCTGCCGATCAATTTCTCAAGCAGCCGAGAGAGCGTTTCCTTTTCTGCATGTGTCAGGCTCGCTAGAATCTCGTGCTCGTTGGCAACGTGGGCGGTAACTGCCTCGTCGATCAAAGCGAGACCCTTTTCGGTCAACCGCACGACAATGCCGCGCCGATCGTTGGGATGTGGTCCGCGCAGGATCAATCCGGACGTTTCGAGCCGGTCGAGCCGGTTGGTCATGGCGCCGGACGTCACCATCGTCGCTTCATAGAGGGCGGTCGGCGTCAGCGCGTAAGGTGATCCCGAGCGGCGCAGCGTCGCCAGCACATCGAATTCCCCGGACTGCAGTCCGTAACGGGCAAACAACGGCGCCAGCCGCTCGCGGGCGATCAGCGAGGAGGCCTCGTTCAGCCGCCCGAGCACGGCCATCGGCGAGACGTCCAGATCGGGCCGCTCCCGCTTCCATTGCTCGATCGCTCTTGCCGCCCTGTCCAACAGTCTCACCATCATATATCTTGACGTTAAGAATCTTTCCATTATCTTACCGCAAGATGCAATGCTGGCCAAGGGCCGCTCGCGACAGGGTTCGATTATGAAATTTCTTTGGGATTCGGCGCTCGGCCTGCTGGTCGTCACCGGCGGCCTGCTCGGCCTGACGCTGCCCTTCGGCAAGCTCGCCACGGCGGCCGGCGTTCCGGCCATGGTCTGGGCTTTCGTCATCTCACTTGGCGCCGGCGGCGTGCTGTTGTGCTCCTTGCTGCTGCGCGGCCAGCGTGTCCAACTCACCGCGCACAAATTGCGCTATTTCTTCGTCACCGCCGCAGTGTCCTATGCCGTGCCCAATCTCCTGATGTTCTCGGCCATCCCGCATCTTGGCGCCGGCTACACCGGCATCATGTTCACGCTGTCGCCGGTCATCACGCTGGTGTTCTCGATCCTGCTGCGTGTCCGGCGCCCGAACGTGCTGGGAATTGTCGGCATTGCCGTCGGCTTTGTCGGCGCCATCATGGTGGCGGTGACGCGCGGCGAGGCCGGCGAGCCGGCCGATTTGTTCTGGGTGGTGATGGGGCTGCTCATCCCGGTCAGCCTTGCCGCCGGCAACATCTACCGCACGGTCGACTGGCCGGAAGGCACTGGCCCGATCGAGCTTGCCGTCGGCAGCCATCTGGCATCGGCGGCGATACTGCTGGTCGGAATTCTCGCTCTGTTCGGCGTCACGGCCTTCGCTCCCCTGAGCGGCGTGCCGATGGTGGTCGTCGCGCAGGCTGCGTCGGCGTCGGCGATGTTCGCCTTCTTCTTCCGGCTGCAGGCGGTCGGCGGTCCGGTCTATCTCAGCCAGATCGGCTACGTGGCGGCGGCCGTCGGCTTGTTTGCCGGCACGATCTTTCTGGGCGAGCACTATCAGCTGCTGACCTGGGCGGGCGCGGTCATCATCACCGCCGGCGTTTTCATCACCACCAGTGCACAAAATCAGATCAGCACGAAGGCGCAACGCCAGGCGGCGTGAGCGCCTTCGCGCCTCAGCCGGCGCCGGTTTCGTTGTCTTCGCCACCGGTGTCGGCCGAGCCGCCCAAGGTGATCTACTGGCGCGGCGGCTATCGGCCGCTCGATTCTGAATAGGGTCAGACCGAACTTTTTTCCGCCAGCACCATGTAGTTGACGTCCATGTCCTTCGAGCGCGCCCAACGGTCGGCGAGCGGATTGTAGGTGACTCCGGTGCGGTCGATGACGGTGAGGCCAGCCCTGCCAAGTGCCTTCTCAAGCTCTTCCGGGCGCACCAGCTTGCCGAACTGGTGGGTGCCGCGCGGCAGCCAGCGCAGCACGTATTCGGCGCCGATGATGGCCAGACCGAGCGCCTTCAGAGTGCGGTTGATGGTGGCCACGAACATGATGCCGCCCGGCCGGACCATCTCGCCGCATTTGGCGACGAACAGGTCGATGTCGGCGACATGCTCGACCACTTCCATGTTGAGGATGACGTCGAATTTCTCACCGGCGTCGGCAAGGTCCTCGGCCGTCGTGGCGCGGTAGTCGACGCTGACATTGCCCTCGGCCGCGTGCAGCTTCGCCACTTCGATGTTTGTTTCGGAGGCATCCGCGCCCACCACCTCGGCGCCAAGACGCGCCATCGGCTCGCACAACAGGCCGCCGCCGCAGCCGATGTCGAGGATGCGCAGGCCCTCGAATGGTCTTGCAGCGCGCGGATCGCGGCCAAAGCGCGTCGCTATCTGGTCGCGGATATAGGACAGCCGGACCGGATTGAATTTGTGCAGCGGACGGAACTTGCCGTTCGGGTTCCACCATTCGGCGGCAAGAGCGGAAAAGCGTTCCACTTCTCCGGCATCGATCGTCGATCGTCGGGGCTCTGGCATCGGTTGGTCTCCTCGACACTACAGCGCCGCGCGTCCTTTTGGATGCGCAAAGGACGCTGTAGCACTTTAGATTCTGCGCATGATCCTTTTCGAAATCGACTCCGATTTCGGGTCATGCGCTAGGAAGTCGGGCGTGACACCGCGAATGTCAAGGCAGCATTTTTCGATGCGGCCAAAGCAACAGGTTCAGTCAGGACATGTCACCTGTCGGGAACCTCATCGAAACACAATTGGCCCGCCGGGCGCATCGAAGCTGTTGGCGATCCGCCGGTTCGACCTCGGCATCGGCGAGGCGACGCCCGCCCCGGCCGCCTACCTGACCTTCCCCGAGATCAAGCTGGTGCGCCTCGAACAGAGTTACCGCCGTCTCGATGAGGCTCGCTACGCCTATGCCGCGCCCATGTTCGGCTATGACAAGGTCCTCGAGGTTTCGCCGCGCGGGTTCGTAGTCGATTATCCCGGCCTGTGGACAAGCTCGGCTGCGTCAGGCTGAAGCGACCAGGATCATTTCCGATACGGCCTAATTCGTGTCCAGCACGTCGCGCAGTTTCGCCGCCAACTGTTCGATGGTGAAGGGCTTGGCCAGGAAGTGCACGTCATGGTCGAGCACACCATTGTGGACCACGGCGTTCCTGGTGAAGCCGGTGGTGAAGATGACCTTGAGCCGCGGCATGCGCGCGACCGCTTCTTCCGCCAGCTTGCGGCCGTTCATGACCGGCATGACGATATCGGTGAACAGAAGTGCGATGCCGGGGTTTTCCGCCAGCTTCTGCAACGCCTCCTGGCCACTTGCGGCATGGATGACGGTGTAGCCGAGTTCGCGCAAGGCATCCGTGGTGGAGGCCCGCACGCGGGCATCGTCCTCGACGACAAGGATCGTTTCGGTGATCGGAGCCGCGGGATTCTCGCCGCGCCCGCTCGGCACGACAGGCTCCTCCGGGTCGAAGAATCGCGGCAAGTAGATCTTGACCGTCGTGCCTTCGCCGGGTTCGGAATAGATCTTGACGTGGCCACCCGACTGTTTGACGAAGCCGAACACCTGGCTCAGTCCCAGGCCGGTTCCCTTGTTGACCGGTTTGGTGGTGAAAAAGGGCTCGAAGGCCTTGGCTATGATTTCGGGGGCCATGCCCGAACCGGTGTCGCTGACGGCGATCATCACATACTGGCCCGCCTCGACATCGGCATGGGTGGCGGCGTAGCTGTCGTCGAGATGGCTGTTGGCGGTCTCGATGGTCAGCCTGCCGCCATCGCCCATGGCGTCACGCGCGTTGACGGCGAGGTTGAGAATGGCGTTCTCGATCTGACTCGGGTCGGCATGGATCTTCCATAAGCCGCCCGCCAGCACGGTTTCGATGCGGATGGTTTCGCCGAGCGCCCGCCGGATCAGGTCCGACATTCCGGTCAGCAGACGGTTGGCGTCGACGATCTGCGGCGCCAGCGGCTGCTGGCGCGAGAAGGCGAGAAGCCGGGCCGTCAGATTGGCGGCACGGTTTGCCGCGTCGACCGCCGCTTCGATGAATTTTTCGATGTCGTGTTCGCCGCGCCCGAGCTTGCGCTGGGCGAGGTTCATGGCACTGATGATCACAGCCAGCATGTTGTTGAAATCGTGGGCGATACCGCCGGTCAGCTGGCCGACCGCTTCCATCTTCTGCATCTGGCGTATCTGGGATTCGGCCTTTTCGCGCGTCTGGATCTCATGGCCGAGCGCGATGTTATTGCGCATCAGTTCTTCCTGGGCGAGGACCACCTCGCGGAAGCGGCGGCGCGATTGCCTGATCGTGTAGGCGCCAAGCAGGAAGATCGCCAGCAGCGCCGCCAATGAAACGATGCGCAGCCAGGCTTCGACCTGGTCGGTACGGCTGTCGCGCGCGGCGACGGCGGCGGCGCCGATGCGTCGGATCGTATCCATGCTGGTCCGGATTTCGTTCATGACGGCCTTGCCCTGGCCGCTGCGGACCAGATCCAGCGCCTTCGTCGCATTGCCCTGGTCGTACAGCGCAATCGTCTCGGCCAGTTCAGCCTGCTTTTGCGAAAGCGCGTCCTTGATATGGTTGATCTGCTGGACGACCTGGTCGTCCGGGGCCGTCATGCTGTCGATGCGTGCAAGTTGCCCCGGAATTGCGCCGACAGCCCGCCGATAGGGTTCGAGATAGGATTTCTCGCCGGTCAGCAGATAGCCGCGCTGGCCGCCCTCCGCGTCTTGCGCCAGCGAAAGCAGGCCGGAAAGCAGTTCCTGATACTCGCTTGCCTCTCGCGCGGCGGCGCGATTGGCCCTTTGGCCCTCGACCAGCATGGCGCGGCTGCCGACGATCAGCGCCAACACCGCGAAGCCAGTGAAGAGCGGGAGCGATTGCCATCGCATGGCGCGTCGAAGACGAGCAATCATTTGCCAGACCGAGCCAACAGGAATTCCCCCAAAGGGCAGTATTTCGTAAGCGGCGCGGCGGCGGAACGCAATATGCCAACCTTCTTGAAGCCGGCAATCCGCCGCCAGCCTTGCGAAACCTTCGTCATTTGGCTAAGGAGGCGCGCATTCAGCGGCCGGCGTCAGCCGGTCTTCCGCTTTTCGGGATTCCGCTTTTGGGCTGGGGTCCGGTTTCAGTCAAAGGCATTTCGCTTCCATGGCGCGCATCGTGATGAAATTCGGCGGAACCTCCGTCGCAGACATCGCCCGCATCCGCAATGTGGCGCGTCACGTCAAACGCGAGGTCGACGCCGGCCATCAGGTGGCGGTGGTCGTCTCGGCGATGGCCGGCAAGACCAATGAACTGGTCGGCTGGACGCGCGAGGCCTCGCCGATGCACGACGCACGCGAATATGACGCGGTCGTCGCGTCCGGCGAACAGGTCACGGCCGGCCTTCTGGCAATCACCTTGCAGAACATGGGCGTGCATGCACGCTCCTGGCAGGGCTGGCAGATCCCGATCAAGACCGACAATGCGCATGGCGCGGCGCGCATCCTCGATATCGACGGCGCGTTCCTGATCAAGCGCTTCGGCGAGGGCCAGGTGGCGGTGATCGCCGGATTCCAGGGCATTGGCCCGGACAATCGCATCGCCACGCTAGGCCGCGGCGGCTCCGATACCAGCGCGGTTGCCATCGCGGCGGCGGTCAAGGCCGATCGCTGCGACATCTACACCGACGTCGACGGGGTCTACACCACCGATCCGCGCATCGAGCCCAAGGCGCGGCGTCTGGCCAAGATATCGTTCGAGGAAATGCTTGAAATGGCCTCGCTCGGTGCCAAGGTTCTGCAGGTGCGTTCGGTCGAGCTTGCCATGGTGCACAGGGTGCGTACCTTCGTGCGGTCGTCCTTCGACGATCCCGACGCGCCCGGAATGGGGGATTTGCTCAATCCGCCCGGAACGCTCATTTGCGACGAGGAAGAGATCGTGGAACAGCAGGTCGTCACCGGAATTGCCTATGCCAAGGACGAAGCGCAGATTTCGCTGCGCCGGGTCGGCGACCGGCCGGGCGTTGCCGCCGGCATCTTCGGACCGCTGGCCGAGGCCAACATCAACGTCGATATGATCGTCCAGAACATTTCCGAGGACGGAAAGTCTACCGACATGACATTCACCGTGCCGTCGGGCGATGTCGACAAGGCGCTGGCCGTGCTTGAGCGGCTGAAAGCCGAGATCGGCTACGATGTCGTGCAGTCGGAGGCGGGCATGTCGAAGGTTTCGGTTATCGGCATCGGCATGAGGAGCCATGCCGGCGTCGCCGCCACCGCTTTCAAGGCGCTGGCAGACAAGTCGATCAACATCCGTGCCATCACGACTTCGGAGATCAAGATTTCGATCCTGATCGACGGTCCGTACACCGAACTTGCGGTTCGTACTTTGCATTCCGTCTACGGTCTGGATAAGCAGTAGCGAGAACGATTTGAGTTGTTGCGTGTGCGCCGGTCGCGGTGGAAACTGCGTCGGGCAGAATGCCCATTGGAGAACAAGCCGCGATGCGTGATCAGGCCAGTGGCCCGCGCGTTTTGCTGAAACGGCTCCGCGAGCTCATGCAAGAGCCGCTGGAGCCGCAGGAGCGGCTTGACCGGATCGTGCGCGACATCGCCTCCAATATGGTCGCCGAAGTCTGCTCGCTCTATGTGCTGCGCTCCGATTCGGTGCTCGAACTCTACGCCACCGAGGGTTTGAACCCGAACGCCGTCCATCTGGCGCAGTTGCGATTGGGGCAAGGCCTGGTCGGCACGATCGCGGCCAGTGCGCGGCCGCTCAACCTTTCCAATGCGCAGGAACACCCGGCATTTGCCTACCTGCCGGAGACCGGGGAAGAGATCTACAATTCCTTCCTCGGCGTGCCGGTGCTGCGGGCAGGGCGCACGCTGGGCGTGCTGGTGGTGCAGAACAAGACCATGCGCCATTACCGCGACGACGAGGTCGAGGCGCTGGAAACGACGGCGATGGTGATCGCCGAGATGATCGCCACCGGCGATCTGGCGCGGCTGACCAGGCCAGGCCTCGAACTTGATCTGCGCCGCCCGGTCAGCTTCACTGGCCTGTCCTTCAATGAAGGCGTCGGGCTTGGCCATGTCGTGCTGCACGAGCCGCGCATCGTCGTCACCAATTTGTTCAACGAGGACAGCGAGGAAGAGGTCCGCCGGCTCGAAACCTCGCTCGGCTCGCTAAGGCTCTCCATCGACGACATGCTGGAACGCCGCGACGTCGCCTTCGAGGGAGAGCATCGCCAGGTTCTGGAAGCCTATCGCATGTTCGCCAACGATCGCGGCTGGGTGCGCCGGCTGGAGGAGGCGATCCGCAACGGCCTGACCGCCGAGGCTGCCGTGGAAAAGGTGCAGAGCGACATGCGCGCCCGCATGCTGCACATGACCGATCCGTATCTGCGCGAACGGATGAGTGATTTCGACGACCTCGCCAACCGGCTGCTGCGCCAGTTGATGGGGCGTGGGCCGGAGGATGTCGCCGCATCGCTGCCGAAGGACGCCATTATCGTCGCCCGCTCCATGGGAGCCGCCGAACTGCTCGACTATCCCAGGGACAAGATGCGCGGGCTGGTGCTCGAGGACGGTGCCGCGACCAGCCACGTCGTCATCGTTGCGCGCGCCATGGGCATCCCTGTCGCCGGCCAGATGAAGGGCGCCGTTTCCATGGCGGAAAACGGCGATGCCATCATCGTCGATGGCGAAGAGGGCGTGATCCATTTGCGGCCGCAGGCCGATCTCGAAGCCGCCTATGCCGAAAAGGTGCGGTTCCGGGCGCGCCGGCAAGAGGTCTATCGCGAGCTGCGCAAGAAGCCGTCGACGACCAGGGACGGTGTCCAGGTCGATCTTTTGATGAATGCCGGCCTTGCCGTCGACCTGCCGCAGCTCGTCGAATCGGGTGCGGCCGGCATCGGCCTGTTTCGCACCGAGCTGCAGTTCATGGTCGCCTCGACATTTCCCCGGGCCGAGGCCCAGGAAAAACTCTACCGAGACGTGCTGGAGGCGGCGCGCGGCAAGCCCGTCACCTTCCGCACCATCGATATCGGCGGCGACAAGGTGCTGCCCTACTTCAAGGGCTCCATCCAGGAAGAGAATCCGGCGCTTGGCTGGCGGGCGATCCGCCTGACGCTTGACCGGCCGGGGCTGCTGCGCACCCAGATCCGCGCCTTGCTCAAAGCCAGCGGCGGGCGTGAGCTCAAGCTGATGCTGCCGATGGTGACCGAGCTTGGCGAGATCGCCCAGGCACGCGAGATCATCGACCGCGAAGTGCGGCATTTGTCACGCTTTGCCCATCATTTGCCGACCAGCCTGAAGCTCGGGGCGATGCTGGAAGTGCCGTCGCTCTTGTTCCAGCTCGACGAATTGATGAAAGCGGTCGATTTCGTCTCGGTCGGTTCGAACGACCTGTTCCAGTTCGTCATGGCTGTCGACCGCGGCAACACGCAACTGGCCAACCGCTTCGACACGCTGTCGGCGCCGTTCCTGCGCGTCCTGAAGCAGATCGCCGATGCCGGTGTCCGCAACCACACGCCGGTAACCCTGTGCGGCGAACTCGCCGGAAAACCTATCTCGGCGATGGCGCTGATCGGCCTCGGCTTCCGCTCGATCTCGATGTCGCCGGCCTCGATCGGCCCGGTCAAGGCGATGCTGACGGAACTGCCGCTGGATGAGTTGGAGGCATTCTTCGACGACAATCTGATGGCGCCGGCGCAGGGTTTGCCGATGCGGGCGCTGCTGCAGGCCTTTGCCGACGACCGTTCGATTCCATTGTAGCAGCCTCATCATGGTCAACCTGCCCCGCGATCGTATGGATCAAGTCGTCAAGCGTTTCGAGATGCTCGAAGCGCAGATGTCGGCTGGCCCGGCGCCGGATGCCTATGTGCGGATGGCGTCCGAATATGCTGAAATCCAGGACATGGTGGCCAAAGTCAGGGCACTGCGCTTGGCCGAGCATGAGCAGGCCGACCTCGAAGCCATGCTTGCCGACAAGGGCACCGATGCCGAGATGCGGGCGCTCGCCGAGGCCGACCTGCCGGAGGTCGAGGAACGCATCGAGGCGCTGCAGAAGGACATCCAGATCCTGCTGTTGCCCAAGGATGCCGCCGACGACAAGAACGCCATTCTCGAAATCCGCGCCGGCACAGGCGGCGATGAGGCGGCGCTTTTCGCCGGCGACCTGTTTCGCATGTATGAGCGCTACGCGGCCGAACGCGGCTGGCGTTTCGAGACGGCCTCGGCCAGCGACGGCGACGCCGGCGGCTACAAGGAAATCATCGCCACGGTGTCGGGCAAGGGCGTCTTTGCGCATCTGAAATTCGAATCCGGCGTGCACCGCGTGCAGCGCGTGCCGGCGACCGAGGCGAGCGGGCGCATCCACACGTCGGCCGCCACCGTCGCCGTGCTGCCGGAAGCCGAGGAGGTCGACATAGATATCAGGCCCGAAGACATCCGCATCGACACGATGCGCGCCTCGGGTTCGGGCGGCCAGCACGTCAACACCACCGATTCGGCTGTGCGCATCACTCATTTGCCGACTGGCATCATGGTGGTGCAGGCGGAGAAGTCGCAGCATCAGAACCGGGCGAAGGCCATGCAGATCCTGCGCGCCCGCCTCTATGACCTCGAGCGTGGCAAGGCCGACGAGGAGCGCTCCGAATCACGCAAGTCGCAGGTTGGCTCCGGCGACCGCTCCGAGCGCATCCGCACCTACAATTTCCCTCAAGGCCGCGTCACCGACCACCGCATCAACCTGACGCTCTACAAGCTCGACCGGGTGATGATGGGCGAGCTCGACGAGATCATCAACGCGCTGATCGCCGATCACCAGTCGAAGCTGCTTGCCGACATCGGTATCGATGGCTGATCAACTGCCCGAGACGCTCGGGCCGCTGCTGCGGGAAGCGCAGGCTCGGCTTGCCGCTGCCGCTACCGATGATCCGGCGCTCGATGCGCGGCTGATCGTCGAGCATTTTTCCGGCACCACGCGTACGCAAGCCATCGCGGACCCCGAACGCAAGGTCGACGCTGGCGTCGTTGCCCAAATCGATGCCGCCTTAAGGCGCCGGGCCGGCGGCGAGCCGGTGCATCGCATCCTAGGCTATCGCGAATTCTATGGTTTGCGCCTGTCGCTGTCGCCGGAAACGCTGGAGCCGCGGCCGGATACCGAAACGCTGGTCGACGCGATGCTGCCTTTCGTCAAGGCAATTGCGGTCCGGGATGGCGCATGCCGCATCCTCGATCTAGGCACCGGTACCGGCGCCATCGCGCTGGCGCTGCTCAGCGCCGTGCCGGCCGCGATCGCCACCGGTGTCGATCTGTCCGCGGGCGCGCTGGCGACGGCGACCCGCAATGCCGGGCAACTGGGCCTTGCAGGGCGGTTCACAGCGCTCCAGTCGGACTGGTTCGAAAAAGTTTCGGGCCGGTACCATGTAATTGCCGCAAACCCTCCCTATATACCCTCCGAAGACATTGGAAATCTGCAGGACGAAGTCCGCAATTTCGACCCGCGCCTTGCCTTGGATGGCGGCGCGGACGGTCTGAACCCCTATAGGATCATCGCCGCGGAGGCGGCGAGATTTTTGGAAACTGAAGGCAGGATTGCGGTCGAGATCGGCCACACGCAGCGCGACCAAGTCTCGGAGATATTCACTGCTGCCGGCTACGTGCCGGGCGGTGCTTTTCGGGATTTTGGCGGAAACGACAGGGTTCTTGTCTTTGAAAGGATAAAGCCTTGACGCAGTGCAAAAAGCGCTTGGCAATGCCGGGGAATGCGGCTAGGGTCGCCTTAACCGGATGAGACGAAGCAGGCAGTGCTCTTAGCGATTCGGTTTTCCTTGGAAATAGCTGCCTTCTTGCGCAACCGATGCCCAAGCTTCGTGCGGGAATCGTCCGGCAAGTGATGTAACCGGAACAGGATGGCACGTGGCGCCAACGCAATTGATGCGGGCGAACGCCGGTGAAGAGACGAAGCGGCTGGCTGCATGAGCGCCTCCGTTCGTGAAGAGTTTTCGAAAATTTCAAGATGACAATGAAGAGAGTTTGATGAGGCCACAACAGCAGAACAGGCGCATGCGCGGTCGCAACAACAGTGGCGGCGGCGGTAGCAACAATAACAACAATAACAACAACAACCGCAAGGGGCCGAACCCCCTGACGCGCAACTACGAGAGCAATGGCCCGGACGTCAAGATCCGCGGTTCGGCTCAGCAGATCGCCGAAAAATACGCCACCCTTGCCCGCGACGCGCAAAGCTCCGGCGATCGGGTCATGGCGGAGAATTATCTCCAGCACGCCGAACACTACAATCGCATCATCGCGGCCGCGCAGGCGCAGATGCCGATCCAGAACACGCAGCAGAATCGCGATGATTTCGATGATGACGGCGACGAGGATCGCGACGATTTCGACAATACCGGCAACAACAACACTGTTTCCGACGCCCAGGTGCCGGTGATCAACCATGGCGCCGGCCCGCAGCCGGTCATCGAAGGCATGCCGGCCGAGGTTGCGCTCAACCGGGAAGGTGGCCGCGACAATAGCGGGCGCAACAATGGTGGCCGCGACAACAATGGTGGACGCCATCGCGATCGTCGCCCCAATGGCGGTTACGGCCAGAGCGGCCAGCGCGACTATTCATCGTCCGCCGAGCAAGGTGGTCAGCCCCAGAGCAACGAGCCCGCAATTCAGGGCGAAGCCGCTTCGCCGACCGAGTCCGTTGCGGCGGCCGAACCTGCTCCGTTGTTCGAGAACCTTTCGCCAGCGGGCCTTGCCGCCCGGGCCGAGCTCAATGAGGCGGCCGCCGAAAGCGGTGCTGCCCGTCGCCCGAGGCGTCCGCGCCGTCCGCGCGTCAACGCCAATCAGGTCGAGGGCGGTGGCGACAATGCCGAAGCTGGCGAGGTGGCTGCGGCCCCGGCCGACGGCGGCAACGCTGAACCGGCCATTGTCGACATCGACAACTGATCGAACGACATTTCAAACACTTTGAGCGGCGGGGAGAAATCCCCGCCGTTTTTGTTTTGTGCCGCGATGGAATATTATGCGTTGACCGACATCAAGGCGCCTTGAGACAGCATGGCCTATGCACCATATCTCGGCTGAACAGGATCCGGCTCGAATGGGCGGATTCGTCACCGCAATCTGATCCGGTGCCGCAAAGCGGGCCGGTGATGGAAGGAGACAGATATGAATCTTGAGAAATACTCCGAGCGCGTGCGAGGCTTCATCCAGTCCGCGCAGACCATGGCGCTCTCCCGTAACCACCAGCAGTTCACGCCTGAACACATCCTGAAAGTGCTCGTCGACGATGACGAGGGCCTAGCCGCATCGCTGATCGAGCGCGCCGGCGGCAACGTCCGCGACGTCAAGCTTGGCGTCGAGACGGCGCTTGAGGCGATGCCCAAGGTCGAGGGCGGCAATGGCCAGCTCTATCTGGCGCAGCCGCTGGCAAAAGTGTTCTCGACCGCCGAGGAACTGGCCAAGAAGGCCGGCGACAGTTTTGTCACCGTCGAGCGGCTGCTGCAGGCGCTCGCCATGGAGAAATCGGCCAAGACCGCCAACATCCTGGCCAAGGCCGGTGTCACCGCGCAGGCGCTCAACCAGGTCATCAACGACGTCCGCAAGGGCCGCACCGCCGATTCAGCGAGTGCCGAACAGGGCTACGACGCGCTGAAGAAATATGCGCGCGATCTGACCGCGGATGGGCGTGCCGGCAAGCTCGATCCGGTGATTGGCCGTGACGACGAGATCCGACGCACCATTCAGGTGCTGTCGCGCCGCACCAAGAACAATCCGGTGCTGATCGGTGAACCGGGCGTCGGCAAGACGGCGATCGCCGAGGGTCTGGCGCTGCGCATCGTCAATGGCGACGTGCCGGAATCGCTGAAGGACAAACAATTGATGGCGCTCGACATGGGCGCGCTGATTGCCGGCGCCAAATACCGCGGCGAGTTCGAGGAGCGGCTGAAGGCCGTGCTCTCCGAAGTCACCTCGGCCAGCGGCAACATCATCCTGTTCATCGACGAGATGCACACGCTGGTCGGCGCCGGCAAGGCGGACGGCGCCATGGATGCGTCGAACCTGTTGAAGCCCGCGCTTGCGCGCGGTGAATTACACTGTGTCGGCGCCACCACGCTCGACGAGTACCGCAAGCATGTCGAGAAAGATGCAGCCCTTGCCCGCCGCTTCCAGCCGGTGTTCGTCGATGAGCCGACGGTGGAAGACACCGTATCGATCCTGCGCGGCCTGAAGGAAAAATACGAGCAGCACCACAAGGTGCGTATCTCGGATTCGGCGCTGGTGGCGGCGGCGACGCTGTCCAACCGCTATATCGCCGACCGGTTCCTGCCGGACAAGGCGATCGACCTCGTCGACGAAGCCGCTTCGCGACTGCGTATGCAGGTCGATTCCAAGCCCGAAGCACTGGATGAGATCGATCGCCGCATCATGCAGCTCAAGATCGAGCGCGAAGCGCTGAAGGTCGAGACGGACGATGCCTCGAAGGACCGGCTCGCCCGCCTGGAAAAGGAACTCGTCGGCCTCGAGGAGGAATCGGCCGAGATCACCGCCAAGTGGCAGGCCGAGAAGCAGAAGCTCGGGCTCGCCGCCGACCTCAAGAAGCAGCTCGACGAGGCGCGCAACGACCTTGCCATCGCCCAGCGCAAGGGTGAGTTCCAGCGCGCCGGCGAGCTTGCCTATGGCAAGATCCCGGAACTGGAAAAGAAGCTGAAGGAGGCCGAGGCCCAGGACGGCAAGGTCGGCATGGTCGAAGAGGTGGTCACTCCCGACCACGTGGCCCATATCGTCTCGCGCTGGACCGGCATTCCGGTCGACAAGATGCTGCAGGGCGAGCGCGACAAGCTGCTGCGCATGGAAGACGAGATCGGCAGGCGCGTCGTCGGCCAGGGCGAAGCGGTGCAGTCCGTCTCGAAAGCCGTGCGTCGGGCGCGTGCGGGCCTGCAGGATCCGAACCGGCCGATCGGCTCGTTCATGTTCCTCGGGCCGACAGGCGTCGGCAAGACCGAACTGACCAAGGCGCTGGCGAGCTTCCTGTTCGACGACGAGAGCGCCATGGTGCGCATCGACATGTCGGAGTTCATGGAGAAGCACTCGGTTGCCCGGCTGATCGGCGCGCCTCCCGGCTATGTCGGCTATGAGGAAGGCGGCGCGCTGACCGAAGCGGTGCGGCGGCGGCCCTATCAGGTCGTGCTGTTCGACGAGATCGAAAAGGCGCATCCCGATGTCTTCAACGTGCTGTTGCAGGTGCTCGACGACGGCCGCCTGACCGATGGCCAGGGCCGCACGGTCGACTTCCGCAACACGCTGATCATCATGACCTCGAACCTCGGTGCTGAATATCTCGTCAATCTCGGCGAGGACCAGGATGTCGACGCCGTGCGAGACGAGGTGATGGGCGTGGTGAGGGCATCGTTCCGGCCGGAATTCCTCAACCGCGTCGACGAGGTGATCCTGTTCCACCGGCTGCGCCGGCAGGATATGGGCCGCATCGTCGAGATCCAGCTCAAGCGGCTGGAGAGCCTGCTTGTCGACCGCAAGATCACGCTTTCGCTGGATCAGGAGGCGATCGACTGGCTGGCGGCCAAGGGTTACGACCCGGCCTACGGCGCGCGGCCGCTGAAGCGAGTGATGCAGAAGGAGTTGCAGGATCCCCTGGCGGAGAAGATACTGCTTGGCGACATTCTTGACGGCTCGACAGTCAAGGCGACAGCCGGTTCCGACCGGCTGAACTTCCGATCGAAGCCGACGATCGTCGCGGCGGAAGCGGCGGCCTGATCCAACGCCGCGCGTCCATTCTGGACGCGCGGCGTTTTCATACGAAAAACGAGAGCACTGATGACGCTGGACGACTACAACAGCTTCTGCGCCTCGCTGCCCTCGACGACCCATGTCGTCCAATGGGGCGGTGCCCATGTCTGGAAGGTCGGAGCCAAGGTCTTTGCGATCGGCGGCTGGGGCCAGGGCGACCAACTTTTCGTGACCTTCAAATGCTCCGATATCGCCTATGATGTGCTCAAGGAGCAGCCGGGTCTGCGGCCCGCGCCCTATCTTGCCTCGCGCGGCATGACATGGATCCAGCGTCGGACAAGCCAGAGCATGGATGATAGTGCGCTGAAGGACTATCTGCGCGAGAGCCATCGCCTTGTCGCCCTGAAGCTGACCAAGCAGGTGCGCAAGGAATTGGGACTTGCCGCAAGCTAGATAATATTCGCCGATGCGCCGGAAACCGCCATCTTCATGCCCGGTTCATGTTGGAACCATATGGTGACTAACTGGTTTGCTGGCGAAGGGGTTCGCCTTACAGGGACACTGCCGGGCGGCGGCAATTACGGACCGGAGAGCTTCGCCACCATGCTGCGCACGATCTTCACCCTCTCGGTACTTGCCGGCGGGTTTTTGTCTTCCAATGCCCTTGCCGCGCCGACGCAGGACAGCGCACCAACGATTGTCCGTGCCGCCAATAACGGTGGCGTCCTGCTCGCGCAGGACGGCAATGTGGACATTTATTACGACGCCAGGGGCAACCGCGTCATTGTCGATGCCGATACCGGCAAGGTCATCGCCATCCAACCGCCGCAGACGCGGCTCGACCGTCGAGTGCTGCGTCGCGAGACACGGCTGCGCGAACTGGGCCGCGCCCCCGATGACAATGACCGCTACTATCTCGACGATCCGGAAGACATGGCGCGGTTCCGCCGCAAGCAACTGGAAGAGGAAGGCCGGGTCATCCCGCCGCCGGCGGACGAATACGATCCTAACGGTGACAATTCCGTGGAGGCCTATCCGCCGCCACTGCAGGACGATGGCAGCTACGACAACAATTTTCCCGATGCACCGCAGCCGGCAGAGCCGCGCACCATCACGCGTCAGCCGCTGGACGAGGCCTCGATAGACTCTGTCGAGCCCGCGGCACCTACCGAACAGGCCATGCCCGAGGATCAGGCGGGACTGCCGCCGAAGATCGGCGGCAAGACCATCGACCCGTCGCTTTCGCTGGGAGCACGCCAGGACGTCGCGGCGCTGCAGGTGCTGCTCGACCGGGGTGGCGCTTCGCCTGGCGTCATCGACGGGCGATTCGGTTCGAATGTCGACAAGGCACTCGCCGCCTACAACCAGATCACCGGCAGCAATCTGCGATCGACGGATGCTGTCGGCATCCAGTCGGCACTGGCGCAATCCGGCGGCGACGCTTTCGCCAACTACACGATCACGCCGGAGGATGCGGCCGGCCCGTATGTCGCCTCGATCCCGGAAGACTACAGCCAAAAGGCGCAGCTCGACCGGATGGGCTATACGTCGGTGACCGAAGCACTGGCGGAGCGCTTCCACATGGACGAGAATTATCTCAAGGCGCTCAACCCGGACCTCAATTTCAATCGCCCCGGCACGATCATCAAGGTCGCCAATTTCGGCAGGCTGGTGTCGACGCCGGTGGCCCGCATCGTCGCCGACAAGGACAAGAAAGAGGTTTTCGCCTATGATGCCGGCGGCAAGCTGGTGGCAGCCTATCCCGCCACCATAGGCTCGTCGGATACGCCGTCACCGTCCGGCACGCATGCGGTGTCGCGCGTCGCGCTCGATCCGAACTACACCTACAACCCCAGCATCAATTTCAAGCAGGGTCAAAACAACAAGGTCCTGACCATTCCGCCAGGCCCGAACGGTCCTGTCGGCTCGGTTTGGATCGCGCTGGACAAGCCGACCTACGGCATTCATGGCACACCGGACCCATCGAAGATCGGCAAGACTGAAAGCCATGGCTGCGTGCGCCTGACCAACTGGGATGCCCGTGAGCTGGCCAAGCTGGTTTCGCCGGGCGTGACGGTGGAGTTTGTCGGCGGACCTTCAGCCGATGACTTTGCGCAGCAGTGAACTCCGAAGCGCGGCGGCATAGACCAACTGCACGACCAGGATGAAGCCGATGCCGAGCAAGGGATTGACGAATGACAGTGCGGCGCCGATCGCCCACAGGATTTGCGCCTTGACGATGCGCAGATAGACCGTGCGTTTCGTTTCCGCGTCGATGCCCTCTGCCAGGAAGCCGTTCTTCTCCGCATAGCGCCAGCTGGCGAACAGGGTGACGCCGAGCATCAGCAGATTGAGCCAGTAGACCAGCACGGCGGTTCTGAACTCGAGGAAGTCGGCCAGAAGGTCGGTCGAGAACGGCAGCAGCGCGATGAAGGCGAGAAAGCAGAGGTTCAACGTCGCAAGCCGTCGGTCGGATCTGGCGATCAGACCATGCTGCGCCTGCTGGCCGAACCAGAAGATGGTCAGCGTCAGGAAACTCAAGGCGTAAGTCAGGAAGCGTGGCGCCAGTGCCGCGATCGCGGCAAGCAGCTCGCCTTCGGAATGGATCGCCTCGTGCGCCGGCACCCTGATTTCGAGAACGATCAGGGTAAGCGCGATGGCAAACACCCCGTCGGTGATGCCGACGATACGGCCGCGTCCTTCCGCCGATGCTTCAAGTGGCCGCTTCATCGATTTCTCCCCGTTGCAAATTCCCAGGAAACCTAACATGGCTGCCGCCGTTTGCATCAGAACAGGCGCAATCCCGGCAATGTGGCTGGTTTCAACGACAGCAAGCCACTGGCTCGTTGTTGCCGATGCACTGGAGGTCTAAGCAAGGTTTCATGCATTCACCAAGTGCCGCCGCCGCCGTCCCGCTTACCAGTCCGGGCACGAATCGAACCTTCTGCCCGCAAGCGCAGCGGCGATTTGTGCTGATAGCGGCCATCCTGGCCTCGGCGCTCGGCTTCATCGATGGCTCGATCCTCGCCATCGCCACGCCGGCGATCCGCGTCAACCTCGGCGCCAGCCTGGCGCAAGCGCAGTGGATTTCCAACGCCTATGCGCTGACGCTCTCGGCGCTGATCCTTGCCGGGGGTGCCGCCGGTGACCGATTCGGGCTGCGCCGCGCCTTCGTGGCGGGCATTGCGCTGTTCGTTACCGCTTCGCTTGCCTGTGCGCTGGCGCCGAATGCAATTGTGCTGATTGGATTTCGCGCGGTGCAGGGCATCGGTGCGGCCATCATGGTGCCGGGCAGTCTCGCCATCATCGCCAAGGCCTATCCGAAGAAAGAACGCGGCCGCGCCATCGGCATCTGGGCGGCGGCGTCGGCACTGACCACGGCACTTGGCCCGGTGTTTGGCGGCTTCGTGCTGTCGGCCTTCGGCGACGGCATCTGGCGGGCGATCTTCGCCATCAACCTGCCGCTCGGGCTGATCTCGATCTATCTCCTGCTGGCCAAGGTTCCAGCCGATGCGGCGACGGAGAAACGCAGCCTGGAGCTTGGCGGTGCCGCGCTCGCCACATTGGCCTTCGGCGCGCTCGCCTATGGACTAACCTCGACAAGTGCCAGCGGCGAGGACCACATGTCGGGGCCGAGCATTGCAGCCGGTGTCGCGCTGCTTGTCGTCTTTATCTTTTTCGAACTTCGGCAGCGCGAGCCGATGATCGACCTGTCGCTGTTTCGCGTCGGCGCTTTCGCCGGCGCCAATGTCGCGACGTTCTTCCTCTATTTCGCGCTGTCGGCCAATCTTTTCTATCTGCCGATGCTGCTGATCGCCGGCTGGGGACTGAGTACGGCCGAGGTCGGCTTCATCTTCCTGCCACTGTCGGCATCGATCGCGCTTTTGTCAGGGCCGGTCGGCCAGTTGTCGGACCGGATCGGCCCGCGTTTTCCGATCGCCTGCGGCAGCCTCATCGTGGCTTTCGCCTTTGCCGGACTTGCCTTGCTCGCCCATGCCGGCATCCACAATTTCTGGACGGGAACATTCCCGCTGATGGCGCTGATGGGGCTGGGCATGGCGCTGGTCGTGTCGCCATTGTCGACCGCGATCATGACGGCGGTGGAAGACAAGGATACGGGTGCGGCCTCCGGCATCAACAATGCCGTCTCGCGCATCGGCGGCCTGATCGCGGTGGCGGCAATGGGTTCGCTCGCCGCCTGGGTCTACGCGCATGCGCTGGATGGCAATGCAACGCCCGGCGTGCCTGGCTTTGGCGAACCGGCAACGGTAGCGCTTGCGCCCGCCGTCGACGCGGCAAGGCTTGCCGCGAGCGACGCTGCGTTTGCCGCTGTCTCCGCGGTGACAGCGCTGCTTTGCCTGCTTTCGGCTGTCATCGCCTGGACGACCATTTCCGGGCAACCGCTGCCATGGCCGCGGGATGCCGAAAATCCGCAAGGCTGAGAAATTCAGCAAGGATGGAGGCCGACGGAATCAACCGTCGATCTTGGCGCTCGCAACCTTCAGCGAGTCACTGTCTTCCTGCTTCAGCAGATCGTCGATGCGCTCGCGCTCGCGCTTGAAGGCGACGAGGTCATCGCCTTTCAGCACCTTGCCGACCGGCAGCCGGACGCGCATCGAATCGACTTTGGTGCCGTTGACGATCAGCTCGTAGTGGAGGTGCGGACCGGTGGAGAGACCGGTCTGGCCGAGATAACCAATGATCTGCCCCTGGCGCACGCGCACACCGGGTTCGATGCCTTTGGCGAAGGCGCTTTGGTGATTGTATGATGTCTCGTAGCCGTTGGCATGGCGCAGGATGATCTGCTTGCCATAGCCGCCGGACCAACCCGCCTTCTCGACGACACCATTGCCAGCGGCGATGATCGGCGATCCGATGGGAGCGGCCCAATCGGTGCCGGTGTGCATGCGGACATAGCCAAGGATCGGATGTCTGCGGGCACCAAACCCGGAGGTAAATCTGCCGTTGGGCAACGGGTTGCGCAGCAGGAACTGCTCGGAGCTCGAGCCGTTCTCGTCGAAATAGTCGGTGCTGCCGTCCTGCATCTGGAAGCGGTAGAAGTTGCGCGTCTGGCCGCCGAACGTCGCCGAGACGTAGAGAAGCTCGGAGCTGTCCGAGGTCTGGTCGTCGCCATCGGGCTGCGAAAACAGCACTTCGATGCGGTCGGCGGGGTTGAGCCGGGACTGGAAGTCGACGCCAGACGCCAGCAGCTTGATCAGCTGCTTGGTCATCGCCTTGGACATGCCGTACGAATAGGCTGTGCGGTAGATGCCGTCATAGATGTTGGGCAGGTTGCCGCGCACCACCACCGGAGCCGACGAATCATCGAAGGCCGTCAGCAATTCGGGATTCGGATCGGGTTCCTGCGCCGGCACATACTGGCCGCGATCGTCGAGCGCGATGGTGACGATGTGCTGTGTTCTGTCGTAGACGCTGGTGCGCACGACCTTGGCGGTATCGCCATGAACCTCAAGCCCGACACGCAGCACGGTTCCGGCCTTGAGCGCTGTCGCGTTCAACAGCTTGGCGATCGCTTCGGCCATGCCGGTGGCGTCTTCACCCGTGTAGCCCGAATCAGCAAAAGCCTCGGTGACATCGAGATCCTTGGTGAAGGGGATGATTTCCTCGGCGAAAGCCGGCGCCTGGTCGTCGGCGGCGGCGCGCGGCGCCACCGAGACGTTCTCCGGCACGATCTTGACGTCATAGGAGCCCGCCATGCTCTCGGCAAAGGCCTCGCCGAACCGCTGCGGGTCGACATAGTGAAGCGAAGCAACCTGCACGGCGCCGTCGCTGAGATCGGTGCCGGCCTCGCGCACCACTTTTTCCACCTCGTCGGCAGACAGGTCGCTCTTTTCGTCGAAGGAAGCCGTCTCGACCGGGAAATCGACGGTCTTCAGGCTCATCTCGCTTTCGACCTTGGCGCCGTAGATCTGGCCGGAGGCGGCCGAGGCTAACGCCGGCTGAGCACCGTCGTCGCCATCGTCGCCGAACACCTGCATCGGATCGAAGGGCGGGTAGGCGCGGCTGGTGGTGTGGCCCGCGGCGAGTGCCATCTTGATCTGCACGAAAGGCATGGTGTGGATGACGTCGCGGTCGCCGACCTTTGTCACCATCGACACTTCCATGCGCCGGCGGTCCTTGGCCTTGGCGATCTGACGCGGCGCCACCAGCCTGGTCGTCTTGGCGACCTCGCCGGAATCGCCGTTGCCGGCAAGACTGATCAACTCGGCGATCTCGGGTGGGGTGGCCAGCTGCTGGCGGCCGTC
>NZ_JAMYKV010000012.1:42500-45000 GCF_040317535.1 Mesorhizobium sp. M1409 | reverse complement strand
GAAATAGCTCCTCCTTATAAACCGTACCCGAAACCGACACTGGTGGTCTGGTAGAGTATACCAAGGCGCTTGAGAGAACTATGCTGAAGGAACTCGGCAAATTGCACGCGTAACTTCGGAAGAAGCGTGACCCTTTTCTACGCAAGTAGAGGAGGGTGGCACAGACCAGGGGGTAGCGACTGTTTATCAAAAACACAGGGCTCTGCGAAGTCGCAAGACGACGTATAGGGTCTGACGCCTGCCCGGTGCTGGAAGGTTAAGAGGAGGGGTGCAAGCTCTGAATCGAAGCCCCAGTAAACGGCGGCCGTAACTATAACGGTCCTAAGGTAGCGAAATTCCTTGTCGGGTAAGTTCCGACCTGCACGAATGGCGTAACGACTTCCCCGCTGTCTCCAGCATAGACTCAGTGAAATTGAATTCCCCGTGAAGATGCGGGGTTCCTGCGGTTAGACGGAAAGACCCCGTGCACCTTTACTATAGCTTTACATTGGCATTCGTAGTGGCATGTGTAGGATAGGTGGTAGGCTTTGAAACCTGGGCGCCAGCTCAGGTGGAGCCACCCTTGAAATACCACCCTTATTACTATGGATGTCTAACCGCGGCCCGTTATCCGGGTCCGGGACAATGTATGGTGGGTAGTTTGACTGGGGCGGTCGCCTCCTAAAGAGTAACGGAGGCGCGCGATGGTGGGCTCAGAACGGTCGGAAATCGTTCGCTGAGTGCAATGGCATAAGCCTGCCTGACTGCGAGACTGACAAGTCGAGCAGAGACGAAAGTCGGTCATAGTGATCCGGTGGTCCCGCGTGGAAGGGCCATCGCTCAACGGATAAAAGGTACGCCGGGGATAACAGGCTGATGACCCCCAAGAGTCCATATCGACGGGGTTGTTTGGCACCTCGATGTCGACTCATCGCATCCTGGGGCTGGAGCAGGTCCCAAGGGTATGGCTGTTCGCCATTTAAAGCGGTACGTGAGTTGGGTTCAGAACGTCGTGAGACAGTTCGGTCCCTATCTGCCGTGGGTGTAGGAATATTGAAAGGATCTGTCCCTAGTACGAGAGGACCGGGATGGACGGATCTCTGGTGGACCTGTTGTGGCGCCAGCCGCATAGCAGGGTAGCTATATCCGGACGGGATAACCGCTGAAGGCATCTAAGCGGGAAACCCACCTTAAAACGAGTATTCCCTGAGAACCGTGGAAGACGACCACGTTGATAGGCCGGGTGTGGAAGAGCGGCAACGCTTGAAGCTTACCGGTACTAATAGTTCGATCGGCTTGATCGTTCTCATTCCTTATGCCCATTTGACGAAGTCAAATGGTCTTACCAGCGCTCACGCATGAGCGGCCCCTCCGGGGCCTATGCTCCGCGAGGGCGCCGGAAAACCGGCGACGCGCAGTCGCGCTTGCGGGCTTATGCCCGAAGCGCCCTGTAGAAAACGTCGCCTTGGCACGGAAAGACGGGCAAATGGCGCATGCTTATAGCGAGCAGGTATCTCCTACTCACTATTCCCTACTGCCTAATCCCTAACTCAGCTTCTCGAACAACGTGCGTTTTGCCGACCTGGTGGTTATGGCGGAGCGGCTGCACCCGATCCCATTCCGAACTCGGCCGTGAAACGCTCCAGCGCTGATGGTACTTCGTCTCAAGACGCGGGAGAGTAGGTCGCTGCCAGGTCTGCTAAACGCACGTTCAGTCTCACATCCAAATCGGATGCAGGGAAATCTTCTCCTTACTTTTGTTGATGCATGTCGTTGCCCCAAAACCGCCAAGCACTTTGGGCGACATGCATAAGGCCCGCCAAGGGAAGCCCGGGCCGCGCAAGCGGCCCTTTCATTTGGCGAGCCATATACCTATTTGTAGGCCATCCTATTCGTAGGCTTGCGCTTACAGCCAAGGTTGACGCGGGGTGGAGCAGCCCGGTAGCTCGTCAGGCTCATAACCTGAAGGTCACAGGTTCAAATCCTGTCCCCGCAACCAAATCCAAAACAGCCCGCCAGGCACCACGCCGGCGGGCTGTTTGCGTTTGGGACCGACTGTCGCCTGCAAGATGAACTCCCCGGCCCACAAAGCGGCCTCAGCTGACAAGGCACGACAAAATAAACCCTCTCAACAAAACCTAGTTAAAAACAGCCCGCAGCCCGAGGGCCATTTGCGTTTAAAGGCACTGGCGCGGACCCGTGGATTGAAGCGTCCAGCCGCCGCCATGGCGGCATCAGCCGAATCGAAGGCAGAATGACAAAGCCGTCCGATCCTCGTGCCAGGCATCGGTAATGCCGAGGATGACTTGCAATCAAATACGAAATGAATTTGGCCGGGCGGTGTTCTATCGGCCGGCTTCACCGCGGCCATTACAATGAGTGACGCCCGCGAATATCGGCCCGCGTGTGGATCCTCGATCGCGCCGGCGGTCGGGTGTCACCCCGCAATAGCCGCAAATGCCATTGTTGAGCGGCTTTGGGTGCTGAAGCGACACCTCGATCATGCCGAATCAGGTGACGG
>NZ_JAMYKV010000012.1:0-37500 GCF_040317535.1 Mesorhizobium sp. M1409 | reverse complement strand
AATGTAACGGGGCTAAAGCCATACACCGAAGCTTAGGGTTTGGTCCGCAAGGGCCAAGCGGTAGCGGAGCGTTCTGTAAGCTGATGAAGCCATACCCGTGAGGGGTGGTGGAGGTATCAGAAGTGCGAATGCTGACATGAGTAACGTAAGGGGAGTGAGAGACTCCCCCGCCGAAAGACCAAGGGTTCCTGCTTAAAGCTAATCTGAGCAGGGTTAGCCGGCCCCTAAGACGAGGCGGAAACGCGTAGTCGATGGGAACCACGTTAATATTCGTGGGCTTGGAGGTAGTGACGGATCATTGAGGTAGTCCAATCTTATCGGATTGAACGGGCTGCTGCGTGGTTCCAGGAAATAGCTCCTCCTTATAAACCGTACCCGAAACCGACACTGGTGGTCTGGTAGAGTATACCAAGGCGCTTGAGAGAACTATGCTGAAGGAACTCGGCAAATTGCACGCGTAACTTCGGAAGAAGCGTGACCCTTTTCTACGCAAGTAGAGGAGGGTGGCACAGACCAGGGGGTAGCGACTGTTTATCAAAAACACAGGGCTCTGCGAAGTCGCAAGACGACGTATAGGGTCTGACGCCTGCCCGGTGCTGGAAGGTTAAGAGGAGGGGTGCAAGCTCTGAATCGAAGCCCCAGTAAACGGCGGCCGTAACTATAACGGTCCTAAGGTAGCGAAATTCCTTGTCGGGTAAGTTCCGACCTGCACGAATGGCGTAACGACTTCCCCGCTGTCTCCAGCATAGACTCAGTGAAATTGAATTCCCCGTGAAGATGCGGGGTTCCTGCGGTTAGACGGAAAGACCCCGTGCACCTTTACTATAGCTTTACATTGGCATTCGTAGTGGCATGTGTAGGATAGGTGGTAGGCTTTGAAACCTGGGCGCCAGCTCAGGTGGAGCCACCCTTGAAATACCACCCTTATTACTATGGATGTCTAACCGCGGCCCGTTATCCGGGTCCGGGACAATGTATGGTGGGTAGTTTGACTGGGGCGGTCGCCTCCTAAAGAGTAACGGAGGCGCGCGATGGTGGGCTCAGAACGGTCGGAAATCGTTCGCTGAGTGCAATGGCATAAGCCTGCCTGACTGCGAGACTGACAAGTCGAGCAGAGACGAAAGTCGGTCATAGTGATCCGGTGGTCCCGCGTGGAAGGGCCATCGCTCAACGGATAAAAGGTACGCCGGGGATAACAGGCTGATGACCCCCAAGAGTCCATATCGACGGGGTTGTTTGGCACCTCGATGTCGACTCATCGCATCCTGGGGCTGGAGCAGGTCCCAAGGGTATGGCTGTTCGCCATTTAAAGCGGTACGTGAGTTGGGTTCAGAACGTCGTGAGACAGTTCGGTCCCTATCTGCCGTGGGTGTAGGAATATTGAAAGGATCTGTCCCTAGTACGAGAGGACCGGGATGGACGGATCTCTGGTGGACCTGTTGTGGCGCCAGCCGCATAGCAGGGTAGCTATATCCGGACGGGATAACCGCTGAAGGCATCTAAGCGGGAAACCCACCTTAAAACGAGTATTCCCTGAGAACCGTGGAAGACGACCACGTTGATAGGCCGGGTGTGGAAGAGCGGCAACGCTTGAAGCTTACCGGTACTAATAGTTCGATCGGCTTGATCGTTCTCATTCCTTATGCCCATTTGACGAAGTCAAATGGTCTTACCAGCGCTCACGCATGAGCGGCCCCTCCGGGGCCTATGCTCCGCGAGGGCGCCGGAAAACCGGCGACGCGCAGTCGCGCTTGCGGGCTTATGCCCGAAGCGCCCTGTAGAAAACGTCGCCTTGGCACGGAAAGACGGGCAAATGGCGCATGCTTATAGCGAGCAGGTATCTCCTACTCACTATTCCCTACTGCCTAATCCCTAACTCAGCTTCTCGAACAACGTGCGTTTTGCCGACCTGGTGGTTATGGCGGAGCGGCTGCACCCGATCCCATTCCGAACTCGGCCGTGAAACGCTCCAGCGCTGATGGTACTTCGTCTCAAGACGCGGGAGAGTAGGTCGCTGCCAGGTCTGCTAAACGCACGTTCAGTCTCACATCCAAATCGGATGCAGGGAAATCTTCTCCTTACTTTTGTTGATGCATGTCGTTGCCCCAAAACCGCCAAGCACTTTGGGCGACATGCATAAGGCCCGCCAAGGGAAGCCCGGGCCGCGCAAGCGGCCCTTTCATTTGGCGAGCCATATACCTATTTGTAGGCCATCCTATTCGTAGGCTTGCGCTTACAGCCAAGGTTGACGCGGGGTGGAGCAGCCCGGTAGCTCGTCAGGCTCATAACCTGAAGGTCACAGGTTCAAATCCTGTCCCCGCAACCAAATCCAAAACAGCCCGCCAGGCACCACGCCGGCGGGCTGTTTGCGTTTGGGGCTTCTCGGAACGAGCCGGCCGGAAAGCCTTCATGATCAATCCCCATGTCGCTGACCGGAAGCGGCTTATGCTCGTCCGTGCGTCCGCCCTGCCGCCCAACGCAGGATTCCTAACGACATGGAGAGAGCGTCACGCTGCAAGCCGAGCAGACGCCACCAACATGAGACCGGGCCAGACTATGAAGGCGCGGCCGGCGATCAGCTCACCGCGAACGTCACGCCAACATTCCACCTCCGCTTCGCCGCCAAAAGCGACAGGGCCTCGCCGTTCGAATTGTGCAGCGAACTCGTCGCTTCCGTCGATCCGAACAGCGACATTCCGATCTATCATCCCTTCCTGTACTGCTCGCAGCGGAATGGCCGAATGGCCATGCGCGCGCCGGCTTCTACGGTATCGCCGGCTGGCACGGCCGGGCACATCTGCCGCGTGCGCTGTTCGAGGGCGTCGCCTTCGAGCACAAGCGCCATGTCGAGACCTTGCATCGGGCAGGCGCCGAATTCGACAGCGTGGTGCTGTCTGGCGGCGGCTCGCGCAGCAGCGTGTGGCCGAAGATCTTCGCCGATGTGCTCGGCGTTCCCGTTACCGTGGCGCGCAGCCGCGAGACCGGAGCCCTGGGGGGCGGCGATCGCGGCGGGCACCGGTGTTGGCATATTCGTTGACTACAGCGCCGGTGCGGCCGCCATGACGGCCGCCGCCCGACACTTTGTGCCTGACGAGGCGGTTGCCGACGCATACGCACGGCGGTATCGACTCTACGGCGAGATCAACCAGGCGATGACCCCGATGCGGGAGCGCATCGCCGCACAGCAGGCACGCACGTGAGCGAAGCTTCACCGTCCCCGTTCGGCAGTTATGATTACGTCATCGTCGGTGCCGGCTCCGCCGGCTGCGTGCTCGCCAACCGGCTCTCCGCCGATCCGCGCAACAGTGTGCTGTTGCTCGAAGCCGGCGGCAGCGACCGTTATCACTGGGTCGATATCCCGATCGGCTACCTCTTCTGCATGGGCAACCCGCGGACCGACTGGATGATGAAGACCGAGCCGGAAGCCGGTCTCAACGGACGCAGCCTCAACTATCCGCGCGGCAAGGTGCTTGGCGGCTGTTCATCGATCAACGGCATGATCTACATGCGCGGCCAGGCAGCCGACTATGATGGCTGGCGTCAAGCCGGCAATGCCGGCTGGGGCTGGGACGACGTCCTGCCTTACTTCCTCAAATCGGAAGATTATCACGGCGGCAAGGGCGTCATGCACGGAAGCGGCGGCGAGTGGCGGGTCGAACGGCAGCGCCTGTCATGGCCGATCCTCGACGCATTCCGGGACGCGGCCGAGGAACTCGGCATTCCGCGCACCGATGACTTCAACACCGGCACCAATGAAGGCTCGGGTTATTTCGAGGTCAACCAGAGGAAGGGCGTGCGCTGGAACACCTCGAAGGCGTTCTTGCGCGGCATAGCGGCGCGCAAGAACCTGCGCGTGGTGCTCGGCGCGGAGACCATGCGGCTCGAATTCGAAGGCCGGCGCGCAACCGGACTGGTCTTCCGAAAAGACGGTGGCCTGCATCGCGTGTCAGCCGGCCAGACCATTCTCGCCGCCGGCGCCATCAACTCGCCGAAGCTGCTCGAACTGTCCGGGGTGGGTCACCCCGACCTGCTTTCGAGCATCGGCGTGGATGTCCGTCACGCCTTGCCGGGCGTCGGTGAAAACCTGCAGGACCATTTGCAGATCCGCACCGTCTTCAAAGTCGCCAACACTGCAACGCTCAACCAGCGCTACCACAATCCGGTCAGCCGTGCGTCGATGGGGCTGGAATACGCGCTCAAGCGCAGCGGGCCGCTGTCGATGGCGCCAAGCCAGCTCGGCATCTTCGCCAGGAGCGATCCGCGCCTCGAAACACCTGATCTCGAATATCATGTGCAGCCGCTGAGCACCGACCGGCTGGGCGAGCCGCTGCATCGCTTTCCCGCGGTGACGGTATCGGTCTGCAATCTGCGCCCGGAAAGCCGGGGTACCGTGCATATGGGATCGTCCGACCCGCATGAGGCGGCGAAGATCCGGCCGAACTATCTTTCCACCGAGGGGGACCGCAGCGTGGCCATCGCTTCGCTGCGCCATGTCCGCGGTCTGATGAAGGCCCGGGCCGTGGCGCGCTTTGCGCCGGAAGAGATGCTGCCCGGCGCGCAGTATGACAGCGACGAGGACCTCATCCGCAAGGCCGGCGATATCGGCACGACGATCTTCCACCCGGTCGGCACCTGCAAGATGGGTTCGGACTCGATGGCGGTGGTCGACGACCGGCTGCGTGTTCAAGGGCTTGCCGGACTGCGCGTGGTCGATGCCTCGATCATGCCGACAATCGTTTCGGGCAACACCAACTCTCCGGTCGTCATGATCGCGGAAAAGGCATCCGAGATGATCCTGCAGGAGTCTCGCTGACAGCCATCGACTTCAAGCCAGGGCAACGCCGCGCGATCGCCTTTTCTCGGCGGCCGCGAGCAGATCGACGAAGGCGCGCACCTTGGCGGGCCGGAACCGGGCCGGTGGAAAGACGGCGTGGATGCCGCCGGTCGGCAAGCTCCAGTCGGCAAACACCGGCACCAGCCGCCCTTCGGCGATATCGTCGCTGACGCTGTAATCCGGGAACACGCCAAGCCCGATGCCGGCGAGCACGCAAGCCAGAGCGGCGGGGCTCTTGTCGCACATGACGATCGGATTGAGTTCGGTCGGCACCGTTTCGCTATCCCTGGAAAACAGCCATTGGCCGATGCCGCGTAGTTGTGCGTTGCCGACCCAGGCCAGCGATCTTGCCTGGCGCGGCGTCACGTCGGGAGGCAGGGTTGCCGCGAAGCCAGGGCTCGCCACCACGGTCTGCCGTATCGTGCCCAGGCGCCGCGCCTGGTTCGAGGAATCGGTGAGCCAGCCGACGCGGATGCCGAGATCGATCTGCTCGTCCACCAGATTGCTTACCGCATCGTCGAAGATCGCCTCGACGCGTATATGCGGATAGGTTCTGAGATAGGCCGCCATGACCGGGGCCACGATCTTGGTGCCGTAGTCGAGGGGCGCGGTCAGTCGCAGCGTTCCGCTCGGTTCGACGGCTCCGCGCGAGATTTCGCCATAGGCCGCCTCCGCTTCCCGCAGGATGATCATAGCGCGGTCATAGAACAGGCGGCCCTCTTCGGTCGGCGTGACACGCCGTGTCGTGCGTTGCAGCAGCGTTGCGCCCAGTTCCTCCTCGAGCTTGCCGATCTGATGGCTGACCACGGCCTTGGCGACGCCAAGCCGGTCGGCCGCCGCGGTGAACGAGCCGGTTTCCATCACCGTGGTGAAATAGGCCAGCCGGTTGAGGTTCAGAAGTTCGGCCAAGGAGGCAGCCTTTGTCTGATTGGATCAGACAGTTTGTATTATTGAGGGCTATTTTTCGCAAGACCGCCGTCTGCCACATGTGAGCCAAGGCATTCGACGAAGCAGCCGGACCAAGGATAGCGCAATTATGAGCAACTCAGAAGTGACCTATCTTTTTGATCCGCTCTGCGGCTGGTGCTATGGCGCCATCCCGATGCTCGACAGACTGTTGGCCAGCGGCCTGCGCGTCGAGCTGCTGCCAACCGGCCTGTTCTCCGGTGCCGGCGCGCGTCCGATGGATGAAGGTTTTGCCGCACACGCCTGGGCGAACGACCAGCGCATCGAGCGCCTAACCGGACAAGTGTTCACGCCGGCCTACCGACACAATGTCCTCGATATCAGCGGGACCCTGCTCGACTCGCACGCCGCCACGCTCAGCGTCAGCGCCGCCGGCCTGGAAGATCCCAGCCGCCGGCTTGCCGCGTTGAAGGCGATTCAGCAGGCGCGCTACGTGGAAGGACGCGATGTCGTGACGATCGGCGGTGTGGCCGAGGTGCTCGCCGCCGCCGGCATGGCAGACGCCGCCGAGATGCTCAAGGCGCCGACCGAGACATTGCTGACGGCGCACCGCGAGTTGGTCGGCCGAGGCCGCTCGCTGTTCCAGCGCCTGCATGCCGATGGCGTGCCTTCGCTGGCGGTCATCCGCAACGATGCGCCCCGGCTCATCGGTTCGAACGCGCTGTTCGGCAGCTTCGACAATCTCGTCGCTCATATCGCGGCGGCGTGATCCCCAGCAAACCTTCAACAAGGAAACTGAAAAGACATGGCAAAAGTCGCTCTCATTGGTGCATCCGGCGCGGTCGGCTCGCGCCTTCTCAAAGAACTCTCCGATCGTGGCCACACGGTCACCGGAATTGCGCGCAACCCGGAAAAGATCGCCGCCCTCCCGGGTGTGACCGCTAGGAAGGGCGATATTTTCGATAAGGAAGGTCTCGCTGACCTGATCCGCGGCCATGATGTGGTGATCAGTTCGGTGCATTTTCTCGACAGCGACGCCGATACGCTGATTGCCGCCGTGCGTGCCTCCGGAGTGAAGCGCTATCTCATCGTCGGCGGCGCCGGCAGTCTCGAAGTCGCGCCCGGCAAGCGGTTGGTCGATACCCCCGAATTCCCTGATATCTACAAGGCCGAAGCGCAGAAGGGTGCCGACTTCCTCGACAAACTGAAGACCGTTGACGATCTCGACTGGACGTTCCTGTCGCCATCCGCCGTGTTCAGTCCGGGCGAGCGCACCGGCACATTCCGTCTCGGCAAGGACACGCTTCTCGCCTCGGCCAACGGCAGCAGCATTTCCTTCGAGGACTACGCCATCGTCATGGTCGACGAGATCGAGAAGCCTGCCCATGTCCGGCAGCGCTTCACCGTCGGCTATTGATCGAACAGGCGTCGGCCGGGTCTCAATCGAGGCCGGCCGACGCCAGGCGCGCCAAGGCTTCGCGGACGCCGACGCGCCGGTAGGTCTCGGTGACGAGGCCGTCTTGTCTCAGCGCCTCGCGGCGGCGTTCAACGAAGGCGCGTTCCTCGCTGGTCAGGTCGTGCTCGCGCTTGCGGAGCCACTCCTGATAGGACGGATCGACTTCCTTGACCGGCTTAGCCGCCGTCGAAACCGAAGCCGGCCGGCTGTCGGTGTAGCGAGGCCGCAAGGCGCTGTTGGGATTGTATTCAGTTCGCCTGTCGTTGCCTGAAATGGCGAGGTCGGAATCCGATACCCGGCCTGACGGGCTGTAGACGAATGCCGAGGCGATGCGGTCGAGCGCCGCGTCGACTTCCTTCGGCCGGTGCACGACCTCGCGCGGCTGGCGATCGGGGACGGCCAGCCGGGTGATTCCGCGATCATTGATGGCGTCGAGCACCTCGCGATGATCGAGCGAGGTGATGACTTCGCGCCGGGCCGGCCAGAAATCATAAGGCGCGTGCGCGCCATGGCCCTTGCCGATATGGAAGGCATAGATTTCCGGGTAGACCGTCAGCTCGGTGCGACGGCTCGGCTTGACGTCGTAGAACGAGGTGATGGCGATCTGCAGCAGATGGGTCGCGCCGATGCCGCCAAGCGCATCGTCGATTACCAGCCCGAAACGGTCATGCGGGTTCCAGTTCGGCAAGGCGTCCGTGATCGAAGCCGGCTTGCCGTCGATCTCGACGTCGAACATGTCCGCTTTCAGCAATGTCACGACATGCATCGTAGTATTTCCTCAATGAGGCGCCGGCCGCCGATTCGTTTGCTCGATCAGAGCAAGGAAGGAGCCCGCTGTCACCTTGTCCGGCTTCCTTCCAAACGGCGTCGGCGTCGCCAATGCCCTTCAGTTCGGTGAGGTGTGTCCATCATCTGTGCTGGCCCTGTCTGTCAAAGCGATATGACAGCAGCCGGAGCCGTGGCCTGGTGTCCAGGTGACATTGTCGAAACGCACGCCGGTCGCCTCGAACAGGCCGCGGTCAAAGGCGCCGGCAATACGGCAGAGCGTGGTGAGCTTTTCATCGCCGACCCCAGCCTCGACCCAGGCGTCTTTCAGGGGGCAGCGCTTCACTTTGAAGGCGATGCGATCATCGCTGCGTTCGACATCGGTCGGGTACATCAGGCCGCCATCCGGACTGACGGCCAGGAAGGCCTCGCCGATCGCGCGTGCGTCATTGGGGCCGAAGCCGGCGAAGGCGGCTGCGGCCACTTCCTTGCCGCGCTGTTCGATGGCGCGGATCATGACCGCTTCGGCCTTTTTGGCGCCCAGCTCTCCGGTTAGTTCCTCGAGGAACAGGCGGTACAGATCGGCTCGGTTGCGAAAGGCGGAATCGAGTTCGCGCGACAGTTTCTCGGCTCTGGCTTCGGGGTCGGTCATGATGCGTCCTGTGTGGTCCGGTTCAATCTCGGTGCGGCCGCCACCAGCGCCTTGCCGATGGCCGATTGCGGTGCGCCGATGACGGTTCGGGCATCGCCGCTCTCGGCAATCCGCCCGGCGTCGAGAAGCACGACGCGGTGGGCGATGGCGCTGATAACGCCGAGATCATGTGAAATGAAGAGATAGGCAATCTGTTCCTGGCGTTGCAGGTCAAGCAACAGGTCGAGGATCTGTCCGCGCACGGAAACGTCGAGCGCCGACACCGCTTCGTCGAGCACGATCAGCGACGGTTTCGTCGCGATGGCGCGCGCAATGGCGACGCGCTGCCGCTGGCCACCGGAGATTTCATGGATGGCGCGGGCGGCAAGGTCGGCCGTCAGCCCGACACGCTCCAGCAAGGCGGCGATGCGCCGCAGGCGCTCGGCGCGGGAAGCGATGCCATGGATGCGCAAGGGATCGTCGAGCACGCGTGCCACCGTGGCGCGAGGGTTGAAGGCGGCAAGTGGATCCTGGAACACCATTTGCAGGCGTGCGCGACGCGCTCGCAGCGCCGCGCCAGTCAAAGCCAGGAAATTATTGCCTTCGAAGTTGATGCGGCCAGCGTCCGGCTCGATCAGCCGCAGCACCAGCCGCGCGATGGTCGACTTGCCGCTGCCGGAGGGCCCGGCCAGCGCCAGCGTCTCGCCGGGGTCGATGTGAAAGGAGACATCGTCGATGGCAGCGATGGCCTTTTTGTCGCGACGGTAGCGTTTGGTGAGGTTGGACGCGGTCAGCAGGCTCATGCGTGGAGCTCGGCGCGGTTCAGCAACGGCTTGGTGTCGAGGCCGATATGGGCGTCGAGCAGCGCGCGTGTGTAGGCTTGGCTAGGTGCATTGATGATCTGCGCCGTCGTGCCAAGCTCGACCAGCTGGCCATAACGGAAAACGGCGATGCGCTCGGCAAGCTCGGCCGCCAGCGCGATGTCGTGGCTGATGAACAGCAGCGTCATGCCGTCCTCGGCCACGAGGTGCCGGATCAAGGCGACGATCTCGGCCTGCACGATGGTGTCGAGCGCGCTGGTCGCCTCGTCGGCGATCAGCAATTTCGGACCGGCCGCGATGGCCGCGGCGATCGCCACACGCTGCTTCTGGCCACCGGAGAGTTGATGTGGGAAGGCGCGCAAGGCCGAGTCCGGGTCCGGCAGGCGGACGCGCTCCAGCAAGTTTTTTGCCTTCGCATACGCTTGTGCCCATGTGAGGCCGAGATGGGTGCGCGCGACTTCGGCGATCTGTTTGCCGATTGTCATCACAGGGTCGAGGCTGGCTGAGGGATCCTGGAAGACGAAGCCGATGTCGCGGCCGCCGAGGGGAACGATTTTAGGCTGGCGATCCTTCGTACCCCCCTCTGTCCTGCCGGACATCTCCCCCGCAAGGGGGGAGATTGCTCCTTCATCTCGGCCCTCGCCAATCGCCAATGGTGCAGAAGGGGAGCTGTCGGCGAAGCTGCCAATCTCCCCCCTTGCGGGGGAGATGTCCGGCAGGACAGAGGGGGGTGCCTTGGTGCCCAACCTTGGCGGTGGATGTGAGAACCAATCGATCCGCCCTCCAATCCTGGCGCTCGCCGGCAGCAGTCCGGCAATGGCCAGTGCCAGCGTGCTCTTGCCCGAGCCGCTTTCGCCGATGATGGCGAGGCGTTCGCCAGCGGCGATGTCGAGGCTGACGCTCTTCAGTGCCGCCACCTCGCTGCCGTCGCGGCGGTAAGTTACCGTCAGGTCGCGGATCGTAGCCAGGGCGGTCACGAAAGGCCTCTCCTGACTGCCGTTGTCTCGACGATGCCTTCACCGGCGAGATAGACGCCGAGCACGGTCAGAACCAACGCTATGCCCGGAATGATCGACAGGAAGGGTGCGGTGCGCAAAACAGTGCGGCCTTCTGCTATCATGCCGCCCCAGGTGACCCGGTTGGGTTCGCCCAAGCCGAGGAAAGACAAGGCCGCTTCGGTGAGGATCGCGGCGGCGACGATCACCGACGACATCGCCAGCACCGGTGGCAAGGCGTTGGGCAGCACCTCGCGAAAGGCGATCGCCAGCGGGTGCATGCCGATGACCCTGGCCCCGGCGACATAGTCACGTTCGCGGACGGAGAGGACTTCCGCGCGGACCACTCTGGCAGGTCCGGTCCAGGTGCCGAGCGCGATGGCGATCACAACGATGCCGAGTGAAGGCCCGACGACGCTGACGAAGGCCAGCGCCAGCAGGAAGCTCGGCACCGTCTGGAAGGCGTCGGTGATGCGCATCAGCACCTCGTCGACGAGGCCGCCGGCAAAGCCGGCCAGCGTGCCGACCACGGCGCCGACGACAAGTGCGGCGGCCGCGGCCGCGAGCCCGACGGCCAGCGATGTGCGGGCGCCATGAAAAAGCTCGGCCAGCACGTCGCGGCCAAGCCGGTCGGTGCCGAGCGGCAGCGACCAGTCCTGGAACGGCGGCAGCAGTGCGGGGCCGGCGATAGCTTGGGGATCGCCTGGGAACAGCAGCGATGCCGACAGCGCCATGGCAATCAGCGCCGCGAGGAGGATCGCACCGGCAACCGCCTCAGGCGCGCGCAGAAAGCGGCGGAGCGGGCTCATGCGCGGGCCTCGCTCGCGCCGACGCGCGGATCGAGGAAGGCATAGGCGATGTCGACGAGAAGGTTGATGACAATGACCAGGACGGCGCTGGTGAGGATAATGCCAAGCAGAAGCGGCGTGTCGCGGGAGGCGACTGCCTCCTGCGCCAGTCGGCCGAGGCCGGGTACTGAAAAGACGCTCTCGATGACGACGCTGCCGCCGAGCATCTGCGCCGATTGCAGGCCCAGCATGGTGACCAGCGGCAGCAGTGCGTTGCGGGCGACGTGCGCGAGCACGATGCGGCGGCGTGACAATCCCTTGGCGCGCGCAGCCAGGACGAAATCCTGCCGCCAGACCTCGGCCATGCCGGCGCGCATCATGCGCAGATAGAGCGCCAGGTAGATGAAGCCGAGGGCGGAAACGGGCAGGGCGAGATGGATGGCAATGTCGGCTGCGCGATCAAGGCCGGTCTTGTCGGATGCCAGGGTTTCGATGCCGCCGATCGGCAACCAGCGCAGGTCGACGGCAAAGATGACGATCAGCACCAGCCCTAGCCAGAAACCCGGCACGGCATAGAGCGCCAGCGATCCGATCGACAGGAAGCGGTCACGAAAACTGCCCGGTCTGGCACCTGCATAGATGCCGAGTGCCGAGCCGAGCCCGAAGGAAAGCGCGGTGGCGCTCACCATCAGCAACAGCGTGTTGGGCAGGCGTTCCAGGATCACGTCGCGGATCGGCCTGGAGAAAGTCACCGACTGGCCGAGATCGAAATGCAGCAACGCCCAGAGATAGTTGGCGAGCCGCGTCAGCTCCGACTGGTCGAGGCCCCAGCGATGGCGCAACAGCTCGATCATGCCGGCATCGCCGCCGGTCGAGACGATGTAGGCGTCTACCGCATCGCCGGGGGCTGCTTCGAGCAGTAGGAAGGTGCCGACGACGACGATCAGCAGCACGAAGACACTGCCGACGAGGCGACGGCGGAGCAGGGTGAGGGCGCGGGTCATGGGAAAAGGATGCCGGTGTGAAGGAACGCGGCCTTAGGCCATGTCTCGACACCGATTTCGCCGCGAACTCTCATCCGCGCAATTGTGTCACGATTCCAGATACGTGTCCGCCCAGTTCGACACCGCCCAACGCGGGTTGTTGGCGATATTCCCAACGGTGTCGCGGGCGACGCTGATAAAGCTCCATTCGGCGACATTGATCAGCGGCAGGTCGGTAGCCACCGCCTTCTGGAACTCCTTGTAGAGGTCGGTGCGGGCAGTGGTGTCGAGCGTCTCGGATGCCTTGGCGATGAGGGCATCGAGCGCCTCGTTCTTGTAGCCGCCCTGGTTGGAGAACGGCACGCCGTCGGGAATACCGCTCTGCACCAGAATGGTGGTCGAGATCGCCGGGTCGCCACGGAACACCGGCGGGCCGACGGCGAGGTCGAAGGCGTGATCGGTGTAGACGGCCTTGATGTGGCCGGCCGAGTCGTTGTTGAGCAGCTCTGCGTCGATGCCGATGGCGGCCAGCGCCTGGCGCAGATAGTCGCCGAATTGCTTGGTCTCGTTGAAGTAGGGCGCGGGCAAAAGCTTCAGCGAGAAGCGCTTGCCGTCCGGGCCTTTCCTGTACCCGGCTTCGTCGAGCAGCGTGTTGGCCTTGGCGACGTCGAATGGATAGGTCGGCACGTCGGCGGTGTAGAATTGCGGATCGTTCTTCGGCACCGGACCGGTAGCTGTTGCGGCGTAACCGAGGAACACTGTCTTGACGACGAAATCCTTGTCGATGGCATGCGCGATCGCCTGCCGCACTTTCACGTCGGCCAGTTCCTTGCGGCGATGGTTGATCTCGACGACGAGCTGGTAGGTGAGCCCCTCATAGCCCTTCGAGATCACCTTCAGGCCCGGCACTTTCGAGATGCGGTCTAGATCGGCCAGCGGCACGGTGGAGAAGGCCGCCAGCTGGATCTCCTCGGCTTCCAGTGCGCTCGCCGCGGACGTGCGATCCGGCAGCACCTGGTAGATGATCTCGTCGAGATAGGGCTCGTCCTTGTCCCAGTAATCCGTGTTCTTCGTCAGCAGGTAATATTGGCCTGCTTTGTACTCGCCGAATTTGAACGGCCCGGTGCCGATGGGCGCGTTGTTGGCTGGGTTGTCCTCGATCTTGCCGACCTCGTATATGTGCTTCGGCACCACGCTGCTCAGCGCCGGCAGCGCGTTACGGATCAGCTGGAACGGTGTCGGCCTGGCAAATTTGAACACGGCGGTGAGATCGTCAGGGGTGTCGACGCTGGCCAGATCCTTGAACACGGTGCGGCCGAGATTCTGCAGCGGCTTCCAGATCTCCAGCGCCGAGAAGGCAACGTCGGCCGAGGTGAACGGCTTGCCGTCATGCCATTTGACGCCGTCGCGCAATTTGAAGGTCGCGGAGAGCCCGTCGGCCGCACCTTCCCAGCTTAGCGCTAGCCGTGGCGCAAGCCCGTCCTTGCCGTCGAAGGAGGCTTCGGCCAGCGTTTCGACGATCTTGCTGGAGATGAAGAAGACGCCGTTGGAGGCGACGATCGCCGGGTTGAGGTTGCGTGGTTCGGAATCGGCAGCAAGCACCAGCCGGCCGCCCTTCTTCGGCGTCTGCGCCCAGCCGGATGTCATGGCAGCCAGCAGCATCGCCGAACCGGCAAGCATCGTGCGTCTCGAAATCGTGAAATCTGACATGATCGAACTCCGTCCTCTCCGCGACCCGGCCCGGTGCGCCAATACCCTCGAACGCCGGCGAGCCCGCCAGCATCCCCGCGGCGGCGATTGTGGGCCTTGCCGAGGGTTTCGCCAGAGACGGAATTGGCGCATCCTCGCTTGGCTTTGAAATTTTCGTCCGCTGGACCATTTTGGGGAAGCGACTCTATTCGGTCAATCTGGTAGGACCAGATTGACCGAATATGCGACAGATGACGCCATGGTGACGTCGAGTTGTGCTATTTTCGCCTCTTTCTGGCTGGGACCAGAGCGGGCAAAATGGTGCAGATTTGATCCAAAGCCAAGGGATCGGGAGCGGAACTTCGGCGATCCCGGGCAATTCAGGGAGAGAGAGATGAACATTGCTCCGGGCAAGAATGCGGTCGGCAATATCCCGTTCGACCAAGCGCGGGTTGACCAACTGATGGAAGAGGCCGGCATCGATGTGCTGCTGGCGACCTCCAAGCACAACACGCAGTATCTGCTGGGCGGCTACAAATTCATCTTCTTTGCCGCCATGGATGCGATCGGCCACAGCCGTTACCTGCCGATCGTCGTGTATGAAAAGGGCGGGCCGGACCATGCCGCCTATATCGGCAACCGCATGGAGGGCGGCGAGCATCAGAACAACCCGTTCTGGACGCCGACGCTGCACGCCGCCTGCTGGGGCACGCTCGATGCCGCCAATCTCGCCGTCGAGCACCTGCGGAACATCGGCAAGACGGGTGCGCGCATCGGCATCGAGCCGGGCTTCCTGCCGTCGGACGCCTATACGTTGATCCGCAAAGCGCTACCGGACGCCAAGCTGACCGATGCGACCGAGATGCTGGAGCGCATGCGCGCCATCAAGACCGCTGCCGAGTTGGAGAAGCTGCGCACGGCATCCGAACTGATCACCGATTCCATGCTGGCGACCATCGCCTGGGCGCGCGAAGGCACGACCAAGAGCGAGATCATCGAGCAGCTGCGGCGCGAGGAGACCAATCGCGGCGCGCATTTCGAATATTGCCTGCTGACTTTGGGCTCCAGCCACAACCGCGCCGCCTCGCCGCAGGCATGGAAAAAGGGCGAGGTGCTGTCGATCGATTCCGGCGGCAACTACCACGGCTATATTGGCGACCTCTGCCGCATGGGCATTCTCGGCGAACCGGACGCTGAACTCGAGGATTTGCTGGCCGAGGTCGAGGCGGTGCAGCAAGCAGCCTTCTCAAAGGTCAGAGCGGGCACGCTTGGCGGCGACATGATTTCGCATGCCGAGGGCGTGCTGAAGGCCTCGAAGGTCGCGGCCTACACGGATTTCTTCGCCCACGGCATGGGGCTGATCACGCACGAAGCGCCGTTCCTGATGACCAACCATCCGGTGACCTATGAAGGCACCTATGCTGCCAAGCCGCTGGAGAAGAACATGGTGCTGTCGGTCGAGACGACCATGCTCCACCCGACGCGGGGCTTTATCAAGCTGGAAGACACGCTTGCGGTTACAGACGCCGGCTATGTGATGTTCGGTGATCGAGGCCGGGGGTGGAACAGGGGTGGGATTTCATAGAACCCAGGGCTGGCGCCGCCCCTCATCCGCCTGCCGGCACCTTCTCCCCGTATAGTGACCTATCGGATTCACACATCTTTCTGCGGCGGCTAAAGAAACGTGAACTCAAAGACTTAAGTGAGGGCGATGTCGTCATGATCCCTTGGCGGCGCTAGGATGCAGGCGTTGAAAATGCTGGCATTTTTGACCACCGTCCATGAGCGGAAAGAGATGTGTGAATGCCATAGGTATAGTGACGGGGAGAAGAGGGCAGCCGCGCCCTCGGCACCTATTTTGCGGCGTTGAAAATTGGCGAAAGCGCCGATGACTGCGTCTTTCTCCCCGTCACTATACGGGGAGAAATGTCCGGCAGGACAATGAGGGGCGGCGCCACCTTGTAATAAGCTCATCACTGCCCCGCAGGGATCAGCCTGAAATCCGGCAGTTCCCGTAAACCCAGTTCCGGACCAGCCGGTGAATAGACGACGAAGAGCTGCATCGGCCCGTCGCCGGTGTTCAGCGTCGAATGAAATCGGCTTTCCGGCACATAGATGGTGCAGCCGGGGCCGACTGTCTCGAGCACCGGATTGCCCTTCTCGTCTTCGACCATCTGCTCGCCATGACCTGATATGACGAAGATGATTTCCTCGGCGCCCGGGTGGTTGTGGCGCGTATGGCCCTCGCCGGATGGCAGGTCGACGACACCACCGGAAAAGCGGGACGCGCCATTGACCTCGGGCGCGACCGTCAGCGCCAGTCTGCCCCAGTCGAAGCCGAAGGCGCTGACGTCCTTCGGATAAACAAACATTTTGTTCTTGTCGGTCATCTCTCATCATCCCTTCTTCTTCTTCGGGGTCTTCCCGTCACCAAGTGTGACCGCCTTGAAATCGACGGTCTGTTTGGCGATCGCCGCCTCGGCCGGCAGCCGTTCCATCGAGCTTGCGCCATAGAAGCCGTGCAGGCCCTTGCAGCGGTCGAGGATGTAGCGGGCGTCGTCCGGCATCGAGATCGGGCCGCCATGGCAAAGCAGGATGACCTCCTTGCGCACCGAACGGGCGGCGTTGGCGATGGCGTCGATCTCGAAAACGCAGTCATCGAGCGACTTGGCCGAGGTGGCGCCGATCGAGCCGCCTGTGGTCACGCCCATATGGGCGACGACGATATCGGCGCCGGCCTTGGTCATGGCGCGGGCTTCGTCCGGATTGAAGACATAGGGGGTGGTCAACAGGTCGAGCTTGTGCGCCTCGCCGATCATGTCGACCTCGAGCCCGAATCCCATGCCGGTCTCCTCGAAGCTTTGCCGCATCTGGCCGTCGAACAGGCCGATGGTCGGAAAATTCTGCACGCCGGAAAAGCCCATCGTCTTCAGTTCGGCCAAGAGCAGCGGCATGATGACGAAGGGGTCTGTGCCGTTGACGCCGGCCAGCACCGGCGTCTTCTTGACCACCGGCAGCACCTCGTAGGCCATATCCTTGACGATCTCGTTGGCATTACCATAGGCGAGCAGGCCGGCGGCCGAGCCGCGGCCGGCCATCCGGTAGCGACCGGAATTGTAGATGATGATGAGGTCGATGCCGCCCGCCTCCTCGGCCTTGGCCGACAGGCCGGTGCCGGCGCCGCCGCCGACGATCGGCACGCCCTTTTCGATCATTCCCCTGAATTTCTTCAAAATGTCCTTGCGCGGTATGGCGGGCATCTTTTTGAATCTCACTGTCTGGCGATGTCGAGAAAAGCCGCGACCGCGGCCTTGGCGAATTCGGGGTCGTTGATGTGCAACGGCAGGCGCGTGACGCGGCGCGTGCTGTTTGGCCGGATGGTGCGCTCGATGGCTTCGAACAGGACGGCGTCGGCTTCCGGATCAAAGAAGGCGCCGCCTTCGATGTCGAGCGCCGAGACGCCCTTTTCCGGAACGAGAAAATGCACCGGCCCCTCGCAGAGGGCGAGCCTGGCGCCGATCCATTCGCCGATCGCGCGGCATTCCTGCGCCGTGGTGCGCATCAGCGTGACGTTGGGATTGTGTTCATAGAACAGCCGACCGCGATGGTGCTCCGGAATGGTCGACGGTGCCCAGAAGTTGACCATGTCGAGCGCGCCGACCGAACCGACATAGGGCAGCCTGGTGCGGGCGATGGCGCCAAAACGATCCTCGGTCGCCGGCAGGACGCCGCCGAACAGCAGATCGCAGACTTCGGTCGTTGTTATGTCGATGACGCCGGACAGCAGGCCGCTGTCGGCCAGCTTCTCCATGCTGCGGCCGCCGGTGCCGGTGGCGTGGAAGACCATGCAGTCATAGGTCGAACGAAGCTGGTCTGCGATGGCGGTCACGCAAGGCGTGGTGACGCCGAACATGGTGAGGCCGATGGACGGTTTGCCGTCGGGTGGTGGCGCCGGCCTTGCCGCCATGCCCGATATCGCCTGGGCGGCATTGTGCAGGACGACGCGGGACAGCCGATTCAGTCCGGCCATGTCGGTCACCGCAGGCATCATGATGATGTCGGAAACGTCGACGTAAGGTGCGGTATCGCCGGAGGCGAGCGTCGAAACCATGATCTTGGGCAGGCCGAGCGGCAGGGCACGCATGCCCGACGTGATGATCGAGGTGCCGCCGCCACCGCCAATGCCGATCATGGCGGCAATATCGTTTCGCGATTGGGCAAAGCGGGCAAAGGCGATGCCCATCGCGGCGACCGCGGCGCCGCGGTCATTGCCGCCGAGCACGGCGTCGCCGCCACCGGGGTGGTGGCCGGCAATTTCCTTTGCGGTGATGTCGACGGGAACAGTTGCGTCGCGCGTTCCGACATCGACGCGGGAAACGGCGGCACCGGTTGCGGCGATCGCATCGGCCAGGAAGGCGAGTTCCTCACCCTTGGTGTCAGCGGTGCCTACCACGTAGATGCGCTTCATTGCGGTTCCCCAATCCAGGCGGGCGCGATGCTGCCCCCCACTCATTGCCCGGCTGCTCAACGATGCGAAGGCCATTGCAAATTTTTGAGACTGGCGTATCGTATTGATATGGATGTCTCACGTCAACAATTCACGGCGAGCGACGATACCCAGCGGGGAAGAGGCCCAGTGCCAGAGCGTGGACCGCGCGCGCGCACGAAACGGCTGATGCTGGAGACGGCGACGAGGCTGATGCAGGCGGGCGTCACGCCGTCGATCAGCGAGGTCGCCGAGGCAGCACAGGTTTCCCGTGCAACCGCCTATCGGTATTTCCCGAGCCAGGCGGTTCTGGTCCAGGCTGTCGTCGATGAGGGGCTAGGGCCAATCCTCACTTGGCAGTCGACGTCGATGGATGCGGAGCGCAGGGTCGCCGACCTGTTCGACACGGCCATGCCGCGCATCGAGGCCTTCGAAGCAACTTTCAAGGCGGCACTGAAGCTGTCGCTCGATCAATGGGCGCGGCGTCAGGCGGGCACGCTGGGCGGCGAACCGGCCTTCACGCGTGGTCACCGCATCGACTTGCTGAAAGAGGCGATCGCGCCGCTCAAGGGCGGTCTCCCGCCACGCGAATTCAAGCGGCTGGCGCAGGCGCTGTCGCTGATCTTCGGCGTCGAGGTGCTGATCGTGCTCAAGGATATCTGGGGGTTGGACAGTCGCCGGACGATGTCGGTCGCGCAGTGGGCGGCGGGGGCGCTGGTGCGTGCGGCGGTCGCGGAATCGATCGGTGACGGCGGCAACATCGATCCAACGGCAGTCGCGAAATAGCGCCCATCTGGTTCGACCAGATTGGCATGCCGACTGCTGATATTAGCTGCAGTGCGGGGTAGGGGGCAACGCATGCGTGTATCACTGAGTAGGAAAATCTTGGTAAAACAGGCAGATAAACCTAAAATCCAATAGCAATGGCCAAGTCGAGTCGCCAAGAAAGGACTTGACGTGCGTGCAGAATTGGTAATACCAGATCAGGTAAGAAAAGCGGATCGAAAGTGAGGGCTGCGATCCATTTTCCGGCAGGGCGAGGAGGCTCGAAGCCGGAAAAGTGCGATCACGGGAGGAACTACCAGGGTCGGCCCGGTTGCCGGCTCGAACGATAAGGTAGAATGCGCACAAGGGAGGAAATCATTATGCGCAAGTTTGTGACCAGCGTACTTGCTGGTATCGGCTTAACGCTTGCCTGCGGAACGTCCGTTTACGCGCAGGAAAAGTCACTCACCATCTTCTGGGCGGAATGGGATCCGGCCAACTATCTGCAGGAACTCGGCAACGAGTACGAGAAAGAAACCGGCGTCAAGATCACGGTGGAAACCACACCGTGGCCCGACTTCCAGACCAAGGCCTTCACCGAATTCAACGCCCATGGTGACGCCTATGATATGGTCGTCGGCGACTCGCAATGGCTCGGTGCCGGCTCGACCGGCGGCCACTATGTCGACCTGACCGACTTCTTCAACAAGCACAAGGTCGGCGACGTGATGGCGCCGGCGACGGTGAAGTACTACGCCGAATATCCGGGCGGCAGCAGCAAGTACTGGGCCATCCCGCTCGAAGGCGACGCCGTCGGCTGGTCCTATCGCAAGGACTGGTTCGAGGATCCGAAGGAAAAGGAAGCCTTCAAGGCCAAGTATGGTTACGATCTCGACGTGCCGAAGGATTTCAAGGCGCTGCGCGACATCGCCGAGTTCTTCTACCGGCCGGACCAGAAAAAATACGGCATCGCCATCTACACGGACAATTCCTACGACGCGATGGCGATGGGCTTCGAGAACGCGTTGTTCTCCTACGGTGGCGAACTGGGTGATTATAAGACCTACAAGGTCGATGGCTTCATCAACTCCGACAAGGCGGTCGCGGCGCTCGACGCCTACAAGGAGCTCTACAAGTTCACGCCTCCAGGCTGGGCCAAGTCGTTCTTCGTCGAAGACAACCAGGCGATCACCGAAGGCCTGGCCGCGATGAGCATGAACTACTTTGCGTTCTTCCCGTCGCTGATCAACGAAGCGTCGAACCCGAACGCCAAGAACACCGGCTTCTTCGCCAATCCTCCCGGCCCGAACGGTGACCAGTTCGCCGCACTCGGTGGGCAAGGCATCTCGATCGTGTCCTACTCGCAAAAGCAGGACGAGGCGATCAAGTTCCTGGAATGGTTCATCAAGGACGAGACCCAGAAGAAGTGGGCAGCGCTTGGCGGCTACACCTGCAGTGCCGCCGTGCTCAAGTCGCCTGAATTCCAGAACGCCACGCCGTATAACAAGGCCTTCTACGAGACCATGTTCAAGGTGAAGGACTTCTGGGCGGTGCCGGAATATGCCGAACTGCTGCAGCAGCTCAACCAGCGCGTCTATCCCTACATGATCGGCGGCGAAGGCACCGCCAAGGAAACGCTGGACGCCCTGGCGGCCGATTGGAACGCGACCTTCAAGAAATACGGCCGCGGTCAGTAACAAGCAGGTCTCACGGAGGGGGCGTCGGTGCCTCCTCCGTTTCTTTTTTGTAACGGGAGCAGGGTCTTGGCGACCACTATGATCACCACGCTCGACAGGTCTTCAAGGGCGGCCGCGCGCGGCCTCAGCGACATTTCGATCCGCAACCTCTTCATCATCCCGACGGTCCTGTTCCTGATCGTCTTCAACATCTTTCCGCTGATCTATTCGCTCGGCTATTCCTTCACCGATTTCCGGGCGTCGACCAACGCGCCGGCAAATTTCGTCGGGCTGCAGAACTATCGCGACCTGCTCAACGACCCCTATGTCTGGTCCAATTTCGCCACCACCGCGAAATACGTCATCATCTCGGTCGTTGGCCAGCTGGTCGTCGGCTTCGGCGTCGCCATGCTGCTTAACCGCGACATTCCGCTCAAAGGTCTGCTGACGACGCTTCTGCTTTTGCCGATGATGCTGTCGATGGCGGTCGTCGGCCTGTTCTGGAAACTGCTCTACGATCCGTCTTTCGGCATCATCAACTATGCGCTCGGCCTCGGCACCTTCGAATGGCTGTCGGATCCGAAAATGGCGCTCTATGCGGTTGCGCTGACCGACATCTGGATGTGGTCGCCCTTCGTCATGCTTTTGTCGCTGGCTGGCCTCTCGGCGGTTCCGAAACATCTCTACGAAGCGGCGGCGATCGACAGGGCCGGGTCGTTCTACACCTTCTTTCGCATCACACTGCCACTTGTCGCGCCGATCCTGATGATCGCCGTCATTTTCCGCACCATGGAAGCATTCAAGACCTTCGATCTCGCCTACATCCTGACCAGCCAGCCGACGGCCGAACTGATCTCGATCCGGCTTTACAAGATGGCGTTCCAGGAATGGCAGACCGGGCGCTCCTGCGCACTCGCCTACATCGTGCTGATCATGGTGCTGGCGATCACCAACATCTACGTCAAATACCTCAACAAGGTAAAGGAGCGCTGAGATGGCTGCCGTCCGCACTTCTTCCGAAATCGGCTTCAACCGTGTCGCCATCGTCGCCGTTCTGTTGGTGACGATCATCTTCCTGGCGCCGATCTACTGGATTGCCTCGACGGCATTCAAGCCGCGCAATCTCGCCACCACCATCCCGCCGACGGTCGTCTTCCAGCCGGAAATATCGCCTTTCGTCAAGCTGTTCACCAAGCGTTCGCAGATGCGCAACCCGGCGTCGCCCGAGGAGTATGCAGCCGCCCCCTGGTGGGAGCGCGTCGTCTTCGACGGTGGTGAAAAGATCGTGCGTGATGGCAAGGGCCAGGTGCAATGGTCGGGATATCCGAGCCGTTTCCTGAACTCGCTAATCATCGCCATCACCTCAACTGTGCTGGCGGTCGGCATGGGCACGTTCACCGCCTATGGTTTCTCGCGTTTCAAGGTGAAGGGCGAGGCGGACCTGCTCTTCTTCATCCTGTCGACCCGCATGCTGCCGCCGGTCGTGGTGGCGATCCCGATGTTCCTGATGTACCGGGCGGTCGGCCTGAATGATTCCCATGTCGGCCTGATCATCCTCTATACCGCCTTCAACCTGTCGTTCTCGGTGTGGCTGATGAAGGGCTTCATGGACGAGATACCGAAAGAGTATGAAGAGGCAGCCCTCGTCGACGGCTACACGCGCATGGAGGCTTTCTTCAAGATCGTGCTGCCGGAGGCCGCCACCGGCATCGCCGCCACCGCCGTGTTCTGCTTCATCACCGCGTGGAACGAATATGCCTTCGCGCTGATCATGACCAGCCGCCGTGCCCAGACAGCGCCGCCGTTCATCCCCAGCCAGGTCGGCTCCGGCCTGCCGGACTGGACGGTGATTGCCGCCGGAACCTTCCTGTTTCTGCTGCCGGTCGCGATCTTCACCTTCCTGCTCCGCAACCATCTGCTGCGCGGCATGTCCTTCGGAGCGATCCGCAAATGAGCTTTCGTGCCATCAATCAGAAATATCTGGAACCCGGTTCGCAGGTGCTGATGGTGCTTGGCATCATCGCGCTCTGCCAGCCTTGGAACCTGGCGTTGCACACCTATGGCCTGACCATCATCCTGATCGGGCTGATCGGCTTCAACATCACCTCGAAGATCGCGCCTGAGGAGAAGGCCGGCACCGGACAGATGCGAAATCCGGGAGCACAGCATTGACCCAGATCGAGCTTCGCGGCGTCCAGAAATTTTTCGGCGCCGTCCAGGTCATCAAGGACCTCAACCTGAAGATCAACGACAACGAGTTCATCGTTCTGCTCGGCCAATCGGGCTGCGGCAAAACGACGACGCTGCGCGCCATCGCCGGACTGGAAACGATCGATGAGGGCGACATCCTCATCGACGGCAAACCGATCCAGCATCTGAAGGCCGCCGACCGCGACATCGCCATGGTCTTCCAGTCGTTCTCGCTCTACCCGCATATGAGCGTCTACGAGAACATCGCCTTCCCTTTGCGCGCCACGCGCAAGAGCAAGGCGGAGATCGACTCGGAGGTGCGCTCGGTCGCCAAGACGCTGCAGATCCTGGACCTGCTCGACAAGAAGCCGTCGGCGCTTTCGGGGGGCGACATGCAGCGCGTCGCTATCGGTCGGGCCCTGGTGCGGCGGCCTAAGGCGATGCTGATGGACGAACCGATCGGCGCGCTCGATGCCAAGTTGCGCGAAGAAATGCGGGCCGAGATCAAGCGGCTGCACATCAAGCAGGGCTCGACCACCATCTATGTCACGCACGACCAGATCGAGGCGATGAGCCTCGCCGACCGCATCGTCATCATGCATGAAGGCGTGCTGCAGCAGGTCGGTTCGCCGGACGAGGTCTATTCGCACCCGGCAAACCTGTTCGTGGCGCAATTCGTCGGCAGTCCAGTGATGAATGTCGCCGATGCCGCGGTAGCGGAGACCGCATCCTCGGTCTTGGTGACGGTCGGCGGGGCTGCCGCCGGCTTCGAGTTCCCGCGGGCGCTGCTGTCGAAGCTCAATGGCCATGCCGGCGGCCAGCTGGCGCTCGGCATCCGGCCGGAAGGCGTCCTCATCCGCCGCGATGCCGCCGAGGGGTTCCTGCAGGTCGAGACGCAGATTGTCGAGCCGCTCGGCTCCTTTGACATCGTCGACCTCAAGGTCGGCTCCAAGATGCTGCGCGCGCGCACCAAGAGCGGGTTCGTCAGCGGTCCCGGCGAGAAGGTGTTCGCCAGGATCGATCCGGCCCAGGCGCATTTCTTCGACACGGCAAGCGGCAAGTCGCTGGAAGTGAGATTGTGATGGCCCATATCCAGCTGAAAAACATCTCGAAGACCTTCGGCAACCACACCGCCTTGACCGGGCTCGATCTCGACATCGCCGATGGCGAGTTCTTCGTGCTGCTGGGCGAAACGGGTGCAGGCAAGACGACCACTCTGCGGCTGATCGCCGGCCTGGAAAAGCCGAGCGAAGGCCAGGTCTTCATCGACGGTGTCGATGTGGCCGACTGGGGTGCGGCTGAGCGTGACGTGGCGCTGGTGCTGCAGCAATACTCGCTCTATCCGCGCTATACGGTGCGCGAAAATCTCGAGTTCCCGCTGAAGCCTAAGATCCGCCGGCTGCCCGACGCCGAGATCAAGGATCGCGTCGACCGTGCCGCCCGCACGCTGCGGATCGAGCATCTGCTCGACCGCAAGACCGACAAGCTGTCAGGCGGCGAGATGCAGCGCGTCTCCATCGGCCGCGCCATCGTGCGCAAGCCGCGCGTGTTCCTGATGGACGAGCCGCTGTCGGCGCTGGACGCCAAGCTGCGCGAGGCGCTGCGCACGGAACTGAAGAACCTGCAGATGCAACTCGGCGCCACCTTCCTGTTCGTTACCCATGACCAGATCGAGGCGATGTCGATGGGCGACAAGGTCGGCGTGCTCAATCATGGCCGCATCGTGCAGACGGGTACGCCGCACGAGATCTACAACAATCCGCGCGATACCTATGTGGCGAGCTTCGTCGGCTCGCCGCCGATGAACCTCATCGACGGAAGGCTTGTGAACGGCCGTGCGGTGATGGCGCCGCTGAATTTTGAACTGCCTTTTTCGGGGGGTGCCAAGACTTCTTGGGGGCTAAAGGCGGGTGCGGCGACCGACGGTCGCCCGCTCGTCTTCGGTGTTCGTCCCGAGGACGTTTATCTCGAGAGCGGCGCACCGGTCGAAGCGCGCGTCCATGACGTCGAGAACCATGGCGTCGAAAAGATCCTGACGCTGCGGGTTGGCGACGCCACCTTGCGCGCCACCGTGCCGGCCAGGACCGATGTCGCGATCGAGCAATCGGTGCGCTTTGCCTGGAACCCGGACAAGGTGGTGCTGTTCGACAAGGGCAGCGGCGTCAGCTTGCGGCACGCTGTGTGAACTCCAGCTGAAGCAGGCGTGGAGGTCGGCTCAGCCGGCCTGGCGGATAGCAGCCTGTTCCTCGGCGCGAAGGTGGCTGGGCGCCGAGCCGATGACTCGCTTGAAGGCGCGGCTGAAGGCGGCATCCGATTCGTAACCGAGACGCGCGGCAACGACGGAGATTTTCATCCGGTCGCGGATCAGCCACTGTCTCGCCCGATGCATCCTGACCTGGGTGACATATTTTGCCGGCGTTTCTCCAACGATGGTGGCGAAGCGCTCCGCAAATCCCGATCGCGAGGCGCCCATCATCCGGGCCAGGGACTCAACCGTCCAGTCGTAGTTCGGCTCGAGATGGATGGCGGCCAGCACGCGGCCGATTTCGCGGTCCCTGACCGCGGCGATCCAGCCGGACGAGTCGCCGCAGCCACGCTCGACCCATGAGCGTATGACGGTGGCGGCAAGCACGTCAGCCAGTCGCGCCAGGATGCCGCCGGAGCCGACGCGCTCCATCGTCACTTCACGCGCCATCGATTCCAGGAGATGCGGAATGCCGGGCTCGTAGGCTCCCAGCTCATGCGTGCGCATTACATCCGGCATCATGCCGAGCAGGGGATGCAAGCCGTCAAGATTGAAGTACATGCTGGCACAAAACAGCAGGGTTCCGGGCCGGCAACATTCCGACATGCCTTCGTTCGACATGCAGTAGACGTCCTTGCAGACTTCCTCGACTTCGTAGCCGTGGATCGGCCAGGCCTGGGCGCCGGGCTCACTGGCCAGCACGTGCGCCGCACCGCGCGGCAGCAGCACCGCGTCGCCAGCATTGAGCTCCACCCATTCACCGGACGGCTGCTTCAGCCAGCAACCTTTGCGGCCGATGAAATGAAACCGCGCCGCTGGCTGGGCTGGGAACTGGATACCCCAGGGCTCCTTCAGTTCGAAGCGGCCATACTCGACGCCATCGAGCCGCAAGCCGCGCAAGATATCTGTCAACGGGTCGCCGGTGATGGGAATTTTGGACGAATGGTCAAGCATGATGGGGTTTCTAGCATGGAAACTCCAAGCGGTCACTCCCTATGTTGCATTGCAGTCAAATGCTGCGCTGCAAACAACTCGGAGACTGACCATGGCCGAACCCGCGACAGGCGTCGTCGACGCCGCTCTTCTGAACCCCACGGACTCCGACGAACGAACCGAACCGGCCTGGGGTGCCGTGGTCTCGCTGGCACTTGGGGTGTTTGGTCTGGTGACGGCTGAATTTCTGCCCGCCAGCCTGTTGACGCCGATGGCGCGCGATCTGGGCGTCAGCGAAGGCGTAGCCGGACAGGCGGTGACCGCGACCGCGATCGTTGGCGCCATTGCCGCACCCACCATGGCGATCATTACCAGGCGTATGGACCGCAGGCTGGTGATGTGGATGCTGACGGTGTTCCTGATCCTGTCCAATCTCCTGGCCACCTTTGCCTCATCGCTCACCATGCTTCTGCTCGCCCGCGTCGCGCTCGGCGTCGCGCTCGGCGGCTTCTGGGCGATGTCGGCCGCCATGGCGATGCGGCTGGTGCCGATGCGGCTGATGCCGCGCGCCATGTCGATCATCCTGACCGGCGTTTCGCTGGCGACCGTCTGCGCGGCGCCGGTCGGCGCCTATGTCGGCGACATCTGGGGCTGGCGCACAGCCTTCATGATCGCGACCGTCGTTGCCGCCCTAGCGCTGCTGGTGCAGTTGGCCACCATTCCGAAGCTGCCACCGGTGGGTGTGGCGAGCTTCCGAACCTTGCTGGAGGTGCTGGAGCGCCCCTCCATCAGGATCGCACTGCTCGTCGTGCTGCTGGTCGCCTCGGGACACTTTGCCGGCTTCACCTATGTCCGTCCCTTCCTCGAGAAGGTCCCCGTGCTCAGCATCGAGACGATCTCGCTGGTGCTGCTGGCCTACGGTATTGGCGGCTTCTTCGGCAATGTCGCCGGCGGCATCCTGGCCGAACGCAGCCTCAAGGCAGCCGTCGCTCTGGCGCCCTTGCTGATTGCACTTGCCGCCGCCTCGATGCTGGTTTTTGGAGCTTCGCCCATGGTCGCCGCCGCCGCCGTTGCGATCTGGGGCTTTGCCTTCGGCGCGGTTCCGGTCGGGCTGCAGAGCTGGCTGGTAAGGGCCGCGCCCGATCAGGCTGAAAGCGCCGGCGGACTGATGGTGGCGACCTTCCAGGTGGCGATTGCGCTCGGCGCTGTCTTCGGTGGCCTGCTGGTCGATCATGCCGGCGTCGCCAGCGCCTTCGCCTATTGCGGCGCAGCGACGCTGCTGGCGGCCATCGTGGTGTTCCTGCGCGGCCCGAAGCGGGCCGAGTAGCTTCTTATTGGCAGGACTAAGCTTCCCCGAGGCTGTGCATCGGCCCGACAACCATCACGGTTTTCGGGCCGACGCCGTTGTGATGGCGGTGACGAAGCCGCCCTCGACATGGACCGCCACTGGCCGGCTCAGACCGCGCGACCGTCGAAGTCGAAAACCGGCAAGGTGGACGGGTCCGGATCGGCGACACAGTGGAGATTGATGTAGGCACTGCGGTCACGGCCTTCGCGGACGTCCTCGGCGAAGGGGTGAATGCCGCAGCTGCGGCAGAAGCGGTGTGCTATCGCATGATTGCCGAATGTGTAGGTGCCGAGATCGTCGCCCCAGGCTAGGACCTGCAAGGTCTCGTGCGGGATGGCGCACAACAGGGCGCCCTTGCGCGAGCAGATAGAGCAATTGCATCGTACGGCGCCGGTCAGTTCGGCTTCGAACTCGAAGGCGACCTTGCCGCAGTGACAGCTGCCTTTGTAGAGCATCGGATTTTTCCTCGCATTCGACGGGGTGCAAAACGGCCTGCGCCGGGTTAAGTCTCGGCAAGCCACGCCGCGCCGCTACCCCAAGGACGTTCAAAGCGTCCGGAGTCCGACACCGAAATGCATTCAGTCCGGGATCATCTGGAAATCATCCTCGCGCGCCTTGCCGCCCGTGCCGGTGAAGAGCGCGTGTTCACGAAGCTCTATGCCGAGGCCGCACGGGCCGCGGCTGATGCCAGCGATGCCCGCAAGCGGGCAGGTGTGACGCTCGGACCGCTCGACGGCACCATTGTCTCGATCAAGGATCTGTTCGATGTCGCCGGCGAGGCGACCACGGCTGGCTCGCTGATGCTCAAGACCGCCGCGCCTGCGCTGCGCGATGCCGCGATTGTCGGCCGGCTGCGGCAGGCTGGCGCGGTCATCATCGGCAAGACCAACATGACCGAATTCGCCTTCACCGCGATCGGTGACAACCAGCATTTTGGCACGCCCGGCAATGCCGTCGACGCCAGCCGTATTCCCGGTGGTTCCTCCTCGGGTGCTGGCGTCTCGGTCGGTGAGGGGACGAGTGAGATATCCATCGGTTCCGACACCGGCGGTTCGATTCGCATTCCGGCATCGCTCAACGGTGTCGTCGGCTTCAAGCCGACAGCGCGGCGTGTACCGCTGACTGGTGCCTTCCCGTTGTCCGCCACGCTGGACTCGATCGGGCCGCTGGCTCGGACCGTCGCTCGGTGTGCGGCTGCCGACGCCGTGATGGCCGGCGAGGTGCCGACCGCGCTGGCGCCGATTGCCCTTGCAGGGCTTCGAATTGGCATCCCGCGTGGCATCCTTTTCGAAGAGACGGAAGGCGCGGTGGTGACCGCGTTCGACCAATGCCTTGGCAAGATCGAGCAGACAGGCGCGCGGGTCGAGGTCCTGTCGATCGACGATCTGCTTGGAGAGATGCGCGCGGCCACCAAGCGCGGCTCGATAGCAGCGATGGAAGGCGCCGAAATCCATGCCGACTGGCTGGCGACAGGGGCATCGGTGCCGGTCGACCCACATGTCAGCGGGCCTTTGGCGCGGGCGGCAATGCTGCCGACCCCGGTCTATATCAGGGCAATGCGCCGCCGTGCAGCACTCGCCGCCGCCATGGACGAGCGGCTGGCATCGGTCGATGTGCTGGCCTTGCCGACCACACCGGTGATGGCGCCGACCATCGTTTCGATGACCGAGGATGCCGCGTTGCGCGACCGCATCGAAGGCCTGCTGCTGCGCAACACGCAGGTCGCCAACCAGTTCGACCTTTGTGCGATTTCGCTGCCGATGCCAGGCACGGCGCTGCCTGCCGGATTGATGCTGGTGGCGCGCAACGGGCATGACCGGCGCCTGCTGCGGATTGCTGCTGAAATTGAGACGCTGCTTGGCTCGTGACCCAGGACTGAACTGAGTATCAGGGCGACGAACAGTGCTTGCGTTCGCTATCCTTGGCGGTCCGTACGATGCGGGTCGCGACCAGCCAGGGGAGGTTGTATTCCTTGCCGGTGATGGTCTGGGTGCGGTGCTCGATCGATCCCCTGACAACGATCTTTCCGGCATAAAGCGCGTCGGAGAGATCCGTTATCGCCTTGTCGGCCTGCGGCAATCCGCTGGGGTCGATCGACACGCCCTTGATGATCGTGCCGGTGCCAAGGTCAAGCGCGCTGCTCGATGGGCACGGCGCCTTGAAACAGCGCAGCCCGTTGTCGCAATAGACGTAGCTGCTCTCGGTCGCGGCGAGCGACGACAAGGTGCAGAGCGAAGAAGCAACAACCAGAGACGCGAAGCGCAGAGTGAACATGGGCTCAGCGTTGCCGAGAATTGGGGCGAAACAGCGATGCTTTAGCTATCGGCCGGAAACCGCCGCCGGTAGTGATCGATCACTTCGGGATTGCGCAGGTTGACCGGCAGTTTGCCCGCCAGCACGAGCAAGGCCTCGCCCGCCGCGCCGACGCCCATGCGCATCATCGATTCCTCGGTGATGCCGGCCATGTGCGGGGTGATGATGACATTGTCGAAGCCGAAATAAGGATGATTTGACGACAGCGGCTGCGTCGAAAAGACGTCGAGCGCGGCTCCGCCTATGCGACGTTTCCGCAAGGCTTCGATCAGAGCGTCGTCGTCGACGACCGGTCCGCGCGAGACGTTGATCAGCAACGCATGCGGCTTCATGCGCGCGATCCGCTCGCGGTTGATCAGGCCGCGCGTCTCCGGCGTCAGCGGGCAGCACAGAACGATGATGTCGCTCTGCTCGACCAGGGCGTCGATCGACAGGAAGCCGACCTTCTCCAGCGCTGGCTGCATGCTGCGCGTCGTCGCCACCACCTTCAGGTCGAAACCGTGCGCGGCGATATGGCCGACAGCCTGGCCGACAGCGCCGAGGCCGACGATGCCGATCGTCTTGCCGGCAAGCTCGCTGTTGGCGTTGGCATGCTCGCGGCCGGCGAGCCAGCCTTTTGCCCGCAGGTCACGATCGACGACGCGGAAGTTGCGCAGCAAGGCAAGGGCCGCGAACATGACGTGTTCCGCCACCGAGCGCGCGTTGACCGCCGGCACGTTCGCAACCAGCACGCCGGCGGCGGTCGCAGCCTCCATCGGGATCATGTCGAGCCCGGCGCCATGGCGGATCGCCGCTCGCAGCTTCCAGGCACCCTCGAACAGCGCCGGCGGCAGCGGCGCGCGGACGATGACGATGTCGGCATTCCTCGCCTCGGCGGCCAGCGTGGCTGGATCGATGGCGGAAGCGACGACGAGTTCGCCGGCGCCGGCCATCATGGCCGAGGCGCGCGGGTGTAGCGGGTGTGTCGTAAGGATACGGGCCATGTCGTCAGGCTTTTTCGAGCGCCGGGCTTTGCGGTTCCTCGCCATGGCCCTCGATCAGGCCCTTCCAGTAGCTTTCGGCACCCTGCAGATGAGCGCTCATCAGCGCCTGGGCGAGATTTCCGTCGCGGCGCAGCAGCGCCTCATAAATCTGGATGTGCTCGGCATGCGAGCGCACATTGCGCTCCGGGTCGTTGAAATAGATGGGCAGGCGCTGTTCGCCCATCATGTAATAGACGCTGCAGACATTGTGGAAGACGCTGTTTTTGGTGGCGCGTACGATCTCGAGGTGGAATTCGCGGTCCTCCCTAGCCAGGCCTTCGCCCGCCGCGATGCGCTCTTCCGAAGCTTTCAGGATTTCGCGCAGCCGCTCGAAATTCTCCTCGGTGGCGCGCGAACAGGCAAGCTCGGCGGCCTTGATCTCGTGGATCTTGCGCAGTTCGACCGTTTCGTAGATCTGGATCGGATCGAGCGGCAGGCCCGCGCGGGCAAAAAGCGCCATCGCCTCGACGCTGGCCTGCTTGGTGTCGATGTAGATGCCGGACTTGGCGCGGCGCTCGACGATGCGCATGGCCTCGAGGATGGCGAGCGCCTCGCGGATCTGGCCGCGGCTGACGCCGAAATGCTCCGCCAGTTCGCGCTCCGATGGCGTTCGGCCGGTTTCCTTGTCCGAATGGGAGAACAGGTAGGCGGCGAGTTCCGCGAGAAGGTTCTTTTCTTTCATCGTCAACCGCGTTGCGCGTGCGCCTCCAGGAACCGCTCCGAAATGGTGAATCCCAGACCCGGCTTTTCGGGGATCGCTATCATACCGTCCTTGGCTTCGACAGTCTCTTCGATCAGATCGTGGATCATCGGGTTGGCGCCAAGCGAGTATTCGACGGTGAAACTCGACGGGGAGGCGGCGCAGACATGCAGCCCAGCGAAGAAACAGGGCGCGCCGGCCCACAGATGCGGCGCAAAGCGCAGGTTGAAGGCGCTGGCTATGGTGCCGATCTTCATCGCCTCGCTGATGCCGCCGCAGAAGGCCGGATCGGGCTGGAAGATGTCGGCCGCCTTGAGCACGGCGAGGTCGCGGAAGGCGTAGCGTGTCGCCTCGCTTTCGCCGGTGGCGATGGGGACGGCGCCCGATGCCCGCACTTCAGCCATGCCGGGCTTGTCGTCGGCGACAACAGGCTCCTCGAACCAGGCGAGATCGAGGTCACTGACGAGGTGGATGAAGCGCTTGGCTTCCGCCACCGTATAGGTGCCGTGCGCGTCGACCATCAGCTCGACATCGGGGCCAAGCGCCTGCCGTGCGGCACGGACTCGCGCGGCGGAAATGTGTGCCGCGCCGTCCATGGCGCCGACCCGCATCTTCAGTGCCTTGAAGCCACCCTGGGCGATATAGGATTTCAACTGCTCGCCGATGGCGTCGGCGGCCGCCCAGCCGCCGGAGGCATAGGCCGGCATGCGATCCAGCTTGCGGCCACCCAGCAGCCGCCAGACCGGAACCCCAAGCGATTTGCCGAGAATGTCCCACAGCGCGATGTCGACGGCGCTGATGGCGGCGATGCTCATGCCGCGCCGCGCCAGCTGCGGCATAGCGTGGCCGGCGCGCGCGGCGCCGTCGTGGCGCACGCCATTGTAGAGCATCTCCCAGATGACGCCGATGTCGGCCGGATCGCGGCCGATCAGCTGCGGTCCGACCTCATGGTTCAGCATGTGAACAAGCGCGCCATAGCTGCCGGCGCTGCCTGCGGCGTTCTTGCCTTCGCCCCAGCCGACCAGCCCGTCATCGGTTTCGATGCGCAGGATGGCGGCGTCGAAGGTCGTCACCTGGCCGAAGTCGCTGCGGTGTTGCCGAGCGGCTTCGATCGGGATGCGGACCCACCAGGCTTGGACCGTCTTGACGCGCATATTCTTCCCCAGCCCTGCCGCCGGTCAGGGCGGAAGGGCAAATTCCCTAGAGGCAGTCGACTACTTGATCAGCGGCAGCAACGTTTCGGCGGTGATGCGCATCTGGTCGGTGTAGAATTTCTCAGTCAGCACGCTGGAGCCGTGGTCCTGGATGAACTTCAGCTGCTCGGGCGAGATATCGACCGGGTGGCGCTCGACCATGTCGGGATAGGGTGCGGCCGGCGTCCGGTCGACGGGCGCAACGAACTCGTTGGTCAGCGCGCCGTCGTAACCGACCTCTCTCAGCGTGGCGACGATCTTCGGCCAGTCGATCTGGCCGAGACCGGCGGCAAAGCGGTTGTTGTCGGCGACATGGAAGTCGAACAGGCGCTTGCCAACCTGGCGGATCGCGTCGTGAACGTTAAACTCCTCCATGTGGATATGGTACGCGTCGAGGCAGACACCGCATTCGGGGCTGACCGCGTCGGCCAGCGCGAGCGCCTGGGCGCCGCGATTGAACAGGTAGGTTTCGAAGCGGTTGAGCGGTTCGACCGCAATCTTGACGCCGACTTTCTTGGCGTGGGTGAAGCATTCACGGGTCGCGTCGACAACCCACTTCCATTCCTCTTCCTCGGTGCCATCGGGCACGACCTTGCCGACTGTCGCCGGAACCAGCGTGATGATCTCGCCGTCGAGTTCGCTGACCATCGTCAGCACGTCCTTGACATACTGAACGGAGCGCTCGCGCTGGCCCTGGTTCCTGGCGGCGAGGTTGCGTTCGCCCAGCATCAAGGTCACCGCGCCCCAGCAGCGGATGCCATGCTCCTTCAGCAGCGCCCGTGTCTCCTTGGTCTTGTATTGCTCGGGCTCGCCGGAAATCTCGATCGACTCATAGCCGAATTTCTTGATGCGCTTGAGCGTCGTCTCCAGGGGCTCCGCGCGCATCCAGTTGTGCGTCGAAAGATGCATCGTCTGTCCTTCCCAAAAATCGCCTGCAACATGCATCGCCGAAGGCGACGCAAGGGCTCCTCCCCAAGGCATCCCCAGCCTTTTCTCGCAAACTGGTTCGACCAATTGGGCCTGAAGGGAGGTCTACAGCAAATTCTTCTGGACGGCAAGAAGCGCGGGAAGGCAACTTCCGATACGGATTACTTCATTGATTGTATTGATGTATATGCCTGCGTTTCGCCTATCCAAAGGACTCCGGCGGTGCATTGCGAGGCTTGACCAAATTCCCTCATTTGGTAATACCAGAATTGCGGCGTACACGATGCGCCCGACGTGAAGAGACCAAAGTGGGCTGGCCCTGCTTCCAATCGGCGCTATGCTCGGTCGCGATTAAAATGAGGGAGGATGCCGATGCCGACGACAATGAAGGGCCCTGGACTGTTTCTGGCGCAGTTCGCGGGCGATGCCGCGCCGTTCAATTCACTGGCGTCGATCACCAAATGGGCGGCCGGTCTCGGCTACAAGGGCGTGCAGATCCCGACCTGGGACGCGCGGCTGTTCGATCTCAAGAAGGCGGCCTCTTCCAAGACCTATTGCGACGAAGTTAAGGGCATCTGCGCGGACGCCGGCGTCGAGATCACCGAACTGTCGACGCATCTGCAGGGGCAATTGGTGGCGGTGCATCCGGCCTATGATGCGCAGTTCGACGGTTTTGCGCCGGCTTCGGTGCACAACAATCCGAAAGCGCGGCAGGAATGGGCGGTCGAACAGATGACATTCGGCGCCAAGGCGTCGAAGAACCTCGGCCTCAAGGCCTCGGTGAGCTTCTCCGGAGCGTTGGCCTTTCCTTACCTCTACCCCTGGCCGCAGCGGCCGGCCGGGCTGATCGATGAAGCCTTCGCCGAACTCGGCAAGCGCTGGAAGCCGATCCTCGATGTCTATGAGGACAATGGCGTCGATGTCGGCTACGAGATCCATCCGGGCGAGGATGTGTTCGACGGTGCGACCTTCGAGATGTTCCTCGACGCGGTCGGCGGCCACGGACGCTGCAACATCAACTACGATCCGTCGCACTTCCTGCTTCAGCAGCTCGACTATCTCGAATTCATCGACATCTATCACGAGCGCATCAAGGCGTTCCACGTCAAGGACGCCGAGTTCAATCCGACCGGCCGGCAAGGCGTCTATTCCGGCTATCAGAGCTGGACCAACCGCGCCGGCCGCTTCCGGTCGCTGGGCGACGGGCAGGTGGATTTCGGCGGCATTTTCTCCAAGCTGACGCAATACAATTATGATTCCTGGGCGGTGCTGGAGTGGGAGTGCTGTCTTAAACATCCCGAGGACGGCGCGGCCGAGGGCGCACCCTTCATCCAGCATCACATCATCCGGGTGACGGAGAAGGCATTCGACGATTTCGCCGGCGGCGCTACGGACAAGAAAGTGCTGCGCGGCATGATGGGAATTTAACGCTGGTTTCCCTCCCCCTTGAGGGGAGGGTGGCCCGAAGGGCCGGGTGGGGTCGGTCCATGCCGCGCTCTACGCCCGGCGACCCCACCCGATCCGCTTCGCGGATCGACCTCCCCTCAAGGGGGAGGTAAGCAACAGCTAGGAGAAGAAACATGGTCGGCGCATCGAAGTCGGAAACGGGAGGCGGCCCGATCCGCTATGGCATGGTCGGCGGCGGGCAGGGCGCCTTCATCGGCGCGGTGCACCGGATTGCGGCGCGCCTGGACAATGACTTCGTGCTGGTCGCCGGCGCTTTGTCATCCGACCCGGCGCGTGCCAGGGCCTCGGCCGCCGAACTCGGGCTCGATCCTGATCGCAGCTACGCGTCCTATGCCGACATGGCCAAGGCCGAGGCGAAGCGGCCCGACGGCATCGAGGCGGTGGCCATCGTGACCCCCAACAATGTGCACGTGCCGGCGGCCAAGGCCTTCCTCGAGGCCGGCATTCACGTCATCTGCGACAAGCCGCTGGCGACGACGCTCGCCGAGGCCAAGAAGCTGGCCGCGGTGGTCGAGAAGACCGGCAAGGTGTTTGTCCTTACTCACAACTACACCGCCTATCCGATGGTGCGGCAGGCGCGCGAGATGGTCGCCAAGGGCCTGCTCGGCGACATCCGCATCGTGCAGTCCGAATATCCGCAGGACTGGCTGACCGAGGACCTGGCGGCGACAGGCCAGAAGCAGGCGGCGTGGCGCGGCGACCCGAAGCAGGCAGGCGCCGGTGGTGCGCTGGGCGATATCGGCACGCATGCCTACAATCTTGCCCGCTTCGTCTCCGGGCTGGAGCTGGATTCGCTTTCGGCCGATCTCGACGCCTTCGTGCCGGGCCGGCTGCTCGATGACAATGTCAACGTCATGCTGCGCTTCAAGCCCGCCGGCAAGACGCACCCGGCCAAGGGCATGATCTGGGCCAGCCAGGTGGCGCCCGGCCATGAGAATGGATTGAAGCTGCGCATCTATGGCTCGAAGGGCGGGCTGGAATGGGTGCAGGCCGATCCGAATTATCTCTGGTATACGCCGTTCGGCCAGCCCAAGCAGCTGCTCACCCGCAATGGCGCCGGCGCGCTGCCTGTAGCAGGCCGTGTCAGTCGCGTGCCGTCAGGCCATCCCGAGGGCTATCTCGAAGGTTTCGCCAACATCTACCAGGAGGCCGCACGCGCCATCCGCGCGGCGCGCCGCAAGGGCGGCAAGCCGGCAAAGGATGTCGTCTTCCCGACCATTCAGGACGGCGTCGAAGGCATGGCCTTCATCGAGGCCTGTGTGAAGTCGTCGAAGAAGAATGGGGCGTGGACGAGGCTATAGCTTCGACCTCGCGGGAGATGGGGGAGAGGCGTCGATGAAGATCGGCATGTGCATGTTCTTGTGGACGACGGCTGTGTCGAAGAAACACGAGCCGTTGCTCAGGGATATCAAGGCAACCGGCTTCGATGGCGTCGAGATACCGATCTTCGCCGGCACGCCCGACGACTATAAAAAGCTGGGCGAACTGCTCGACTGCATCGGGCTGGAGCGGACCGCGGTTTCAGCCATGGGGGATCCGGCGATGAACCTGATCGCGGCTGACGCGGCAACGCGCAAGGCCGGCATCCACTACATGAAATGGGCTATCGATTGTGCCCAGGCGCTTGGCGCCAGCACGCTGAGCGGCCCGCTGCATTCGACGCTCGGTGCCTTTTCCGGCTCCGGGCCGACGGCCGCCGAGAAGAAGCGCTCGATCGCCTCGCAGCGCGCGATCGGCGACCATGCCGGCAATAAGGGCGTCACCATCGGGCTCGAGGCACTCAATCGCTTCGAATGCTATCTCCTCAACACGATGGCTGACCTGTCGGAGCATATCGACGCCATCGACCGGCCGCATATCAAGGCGATGTACGACACCTTCCACGCCAATATCGAGGAGGCCGACCCGATCGGCGCCTACACGAAACACCGCCGGAATGTCGTGCATATCCATATTTCGGAGAATGACCGCGGCGTGCCGGGGCGCGGCCACCTTCCGTGGAAAGAAACATTCTCGGCCATCCGCAAGAGCGGCTATGACGACTGGCTGACGATCGAGGCGTTCGGGCGCTCGCTCAAGGATTTGGCGGCGGCGACCAAGGTGTGGCGCGATTTTTCCGAGAGCCCGGAGGCGGTTTACCGAGACGGGTATAGGCATATCAGGAACGGGTGGAAGAAGGCGGCGTAGGCGCCTTCCTTATATGGGACTGAGCAAAGCCGCCCAACACCTGCCGCCGCGTTCCTTCACACCCCCCTCTGTCCTGCCGGACATCTCCCCCGCAAGGCAGGGCTGTCCGGGGAAAGTTTTGAGTGAATCGAAATGCCGCATGTGCATGCCCCGTAAAACGGGGTTTGTCCGTCTTCTCTC